>CAOJLW010000006.1 GCA_948438565.1 uncultured Lachnospiraceae bacterium
GTTTCTAATATCCAAATGATTGCCAAATCATTGGAATTAAGCCACTTTCGCAATTATCATACTTTAAAGCTTGATTTTGGGAAAGGCGCGAATATTCTATATGGGGATAACGCGCAGGGAAAAACAAATATTTTAGAGTCTATTTGTTTATGCGGAACAACAAAATCCCATAAAGGAAGCAAAGACAGGGATATGATCCAATTCGGATATGATGAGGCGCATCTTCGTATTTTTGTAGAAAAGCAAAAAAAGCAGTTTCAGATTGATATGCATTTGAAAAAAAATCGAACAAAGGGCATTGCAATCAACCGTATTCCAATTAAAAAAGCCAGTGAATTATTCGGAATTTTTAATATTGTGTTTTTCTCCCCGGAAGATTTGAATATTATTAAAAATGGACCTTCTGAAAGAAGACATTTTATGGATTCGGAGCTTTGTCAATTGGACAAATGCTATTTGGATGATTTAGCAAAATATAATCGAATTCTAAATCAAAGAAACAGACTGTTAAAGGATATTTATTTAAAGCCGGATTTGCAAGACACTCTTCCTGTATGGGATTTACAGCTCATCCAATATGGCAATAGAATCATAAAAAGACGCAGAGAATTTATCCATCAAATAAACAACATTATAGCTAATATACATCATACAATTTCCGGTGGAAGAGAAGAAATGCTTCTTACTTATGAACCCAATATTTTGGAAACTGATTTTAAACAGGAATTGACTCGGATTCGTAAAAAAGATCTGAAAACCGGATTGACTACCATTGGTCCGCATAGAGATGATGTGTCTTTTTTTATTCATGGTATTGATATACGAAAATTTGGTTCTCAAGGGCAACAGCGTACAGCAGCCCTTTCCCTAAAACTTTCAGAAATTGAATTGGTCAAGAAAGTTATGAAAGATACACCAATTTTATTGTTAGATGATGTACTATCAGAACTGGACAATAACCGGCAGAACTATCTGTTGGATAATATAGATAATACCCAGACAATTATTACATGTACAGGATTAGATGAATTCGTACGCAATCGTTTTCACATCAACCGTGTATTTCAGGTGATTGATGGAAACGTTTTTTGTGATTAAATAAAATAGTTTCCGGGTATGTTGTTATGCCAATTAGCAAAATTAGGAGGGAATTATGAGTACTGAATACGGAGCAGATCAAATACAGATTTTAGAAGGACTGGAGGCAGTGCGAAAAAGACCGGGTATGTATATTGGAACGACATCGTCCAGAGGACTGCATCATCTTGTATATGAAATTGTAGATAATTCCGTAGATGAAGCTTTAGCCGGATTTTGCAAGAATATTGAGGTGATTGTCCAAAAAGACAATTCGATCACGGTAATAGACGATGGACGTGGAATACCGGTAGGCATTAACCATAAATCCGGTTTAACCGGAGTAGAGGTAGTATTTACTATACTGCACGCAGGAGGAAAATTTGGCGGTGGAGGATATAAAGTTTCCGGAGGCTTACACGGTGTAGGCGCATCTGTTGTCAACGCTCTGTCTGCTTGGTTAGAGGTAGAAATATGCAGTGACGGAAAAATCTATAGACAGCGGTATGAACGCGGCACAGCAGTATATCCGTTAACAGAAGTCGGAGAATGCCAAAAGGAACAGACCGGGACAAAGGTTACATTTTTGCCTGATCACACGGTATTTGAAGAAACTGTATTTGATTTTGACATATTAAAACAAAGACTACGTGAAACAGCATTTTTAACAAAGAATCTCAGAATTATATTAAAGGATGACAGGACAGATCCGGTAATGGAAAAAGAATTTCACTATGCCGGCGGAATTAAAGAGTTTGTAGAATATCTCAATAGGAGTAAGGATCCGCTCTATCCGGAAATTATCTATTGTGAAGGACAAAGGGATGGCGTTTATGTAGAAGTTGCACTACAGCATAACGATTCTTTTAATGACGCAACGTATAGTTTTGTCAATAACATTATTACACCGGAAGGCGGCACCCATTTATCCGGTTTTCGAAATGCATTGACTAAAACATTTAATCAATATGCAAGAGCCAATAAAATTTTAAAAGAGACAGAGCCCGCGCTGACGGGGGACGATATTCGGGAGGGTCTTACGGCAATTATCAGCGTAAAGATTGAAGAACCCCAATTTGAAGGTCAAACGAAGCAGAAGCTTGGAAACAGCGAAGCAAGAGGAGCCGTAGATAGCGTTGTCAGCGAACAACTTACGTATTTTTTAGAACAAAATCCCGCCGTTGCAAAATCTATCTGTGAAAAATCCCTGCTTGCTCAGCAGGCCAGGGAAGCAGCTAGAAAAGCAAGAGATTTGACCAGAAGAAAAACTGCTTTGGAACGGCTTTCACTTCCGGGAAAGTTAGCGGATTGTTCGGACAAAGACCCTAAAAATTGCGAAATTTATATTGTGGAGGGAGATTCAGCCGGAGGTTCCGCCAAGACGGCAAGAAGCCGTGCAACACAGGCTATTCTGCCTTTACGAGGTAAAATTTTAAATGTGGAAAAGGCCAGGCTGGACAAAATATATGGGAATGCAGAAATTAAAGCTATGATTACCGCATTTGGCACAGGGATTCATGATGATTTTGATATTACAAAGCTTCGGTATCATAAAATCATTATTATGACAGACGCCGATGTGGATGGAGCCCATATCAGTACTTTGCTTTTAACCTTTATCTACAGGTTTATGCCGGAGCTTATCAAACAAGGTTATGTATATCTGGCGCAGCCGCCGCTCTATAAGATTGAAAAAAACAAAAAGATTTGGTACGCCTACAATGACGAAGAGTTAAATAAACTGCTTGTTGAAATTGGGCGTGACAATAACAATAAAATTCAGCGTTATAAGGGTCTTGGAGAAATGGACGCCGAACAGCTTTGGGAGACAACCATGGATCCGGAAAAAAGAATTTTACGCAGGGTAGTGATGGACGAAGAAGCCGCTTCTGAGATTGACGTTATTTTTACCACTCTGATGGGAGATAAAGTAGAGCCAAGACGGGAGTTTATAGAAGCGAATGCAAAATATGTCCAAAACCTGGACGTATAGGAAGGATTGGATATCAATGGACGATAAGATTTTTGATCAGGTTCATGACGTGGATCTAAAGAAAACAATGGAAACTTCTTACATCGACTATGCCATGAGCGTCATTGCATCCAGGGCATTGCCGGATGTGAGGGACGGTTTAAAACCTGTGCAGCGCAGGGTGCTGTATTCCATGATAGAGCTCAATAACGGTCCAGACAAGCCGCATCGTAAATGTGCGCGTATCGTCGGCGATACCATGGGTAAGTATCATCCTCATGGAGACAGTTCCATATATGGGGCTTTGGTCAATATGGCGCAGGAATGGTCGATTCGTTATCCGCTGGTGGACGGTCATGGCAATTTTGGCTCAATGGATGGGGATGGCGCGGCCGCTATGCGTTATACGGAAGCTAGGCTAAGTAAAATATCTATGGAGATGCTGGCGGATATCAATAAAAATACCGTAGATTTTGTGCCGAACTTTGACGAGACAGAGAAAGAACCGACAGTGCTTCCTTCCAGATATCCGAATCTCCTTGTCAATGGGACGTCCGGCATTGCCGTAGGAATGGCGACAAATATTCCACCCCATAATTTAAAAGAGGTGATCGAAGCAGTAGTAAAAATTATTGACAATCAGGTTTTAGAAGATAGGGCAACTGATATTGAAGAAGTTTTAGAAATTGTAAAAGGACCCGATTTTCCAACCGGAGGGACAATACTTGGAACGTCTGGCATTGAACAGGCATACCGTACCGGAAGAGGAAAAATCCGCGTACGCGCGGTAACGGATATTGAACCAATGCAAAACGGAAAAAACAGAATTGTCGTAACGGAGCTGCCGTATTTGGTCAACAAGGCAAGACTGATCGAAAAAATTGCAGATTTGGTTCGAAATAAAAAAATTGACGGCATTACGGATTTGCGTGATGAATCTAACCGACAGGGTATGCGAATCTGTATAGAATTGAGGCGCGACGTCAGCGCTAATGTCATTTTAAATCAATTGTATAAGCATACGCAGCTTCAGGATACATTTGGCGTGATTATGATTGCGCTTGTCAATAATGAGCCGAAGGTTTTAAACTTGCATCAGATGTTGGATTATTATCTCGATCATCAAAAAGAGGTAGTATCCAGAAGGACAAAATATGATTTAAATAAAGCGGAAGAGCGCGCTCATATTTTAGACGGCTTATTGATCGCGCTAGATCATATCGATGAAGTGATTTCGATTATCCGGGGCAGTCGTACAACGAACGAAGCAAAAGAAAAGCTAACGGATCGCTTTGGACTTACAGAAGTGCAGGCTCAGGCTATCGTAGATATGCGTCTGCGGGCTTTAACGGGTTTGGAAAGAGAAAAAATCGAATCAGAATATGCGGAATTGATGCAAAAAATTGCAGAATTGAAGTCGATTTTGGCAGATGAAAAAAAATTGCTTGGCGTAATTCGAAAAGAAATTTTACTGATTTCTGAAAAGTTTGGAGATGATAGACGGACTTCGATAGGATATGACGCATACGATATTTCTATGGAAGATATTATTCCAAAAACCAATACGGTAATCTGTATGACAAAGCTTGGCTATATCAAGCGTATGAGCGTTAGTAATTTCCGCAGTCAACACAGAGGCGGAAAGGGAATCAAAGGCATGGAGACGATTGAAGACGATTATATCGAAGAATTGCTGATGACGACGACGCATCATTTTCTGATGTTTTTTACCAATAACGGAAAAGTCTACCGGATGAAGGCGTATGAAATTCCGGAAGCCTCCCGTACAGCCAGAGGGACCGCGATTATCAATTTGATACAGCTGCAGCCAGAAGAAAAGATTACCGCAATTATTCCAATGAATGAATATCAGGATGGCCAATATCTTTTTATGGCGACAAAAAAAGGCATTGTTAAAAAGACGCAGTTAGGAGAATACGCCAATATCCGTAAAACGGGTCTTTCCGCTATTAACCTAAGGGAAGACGATGAATTGATAGGCGTAAAAAAGACAGATAATACCAAGGATATTCTGTTGGTGACAAAATTTGGTCAGTGTATCCGTTTTCATGAAACAGATGTTCGTAGTACCGGACGCAGTTCGATGGGCGTTATCGGCATGAATCTGATCGATCGGGATGAAGTTGTAGGGATGCAGATGGATACGCAGGGGGAATATCTGTTAATTGCATCCGAAAAAGGACTTGGAAAACTCACCCATATGAATGAATTTTCTTCACAAAACCGCGGTGGAAAAGGCGTCAAATGCTATAAAATTACGGAAAAAACCGGTAATATTATTGGTATTAAGGCAGTCAACGATGATAACGAGATTATGATTATTACCATAGAGGGAATTATCATTCGTATCAGGGTAGAAGATATTTCTGTCTTGGGAAGGGTAACCTCCGGCGTCAAATTAATTGATATGGATGAAGATGTGACGATTGCCAGCATTGCAAAGGTAAGGGAAGATAAAAGCCTGATGGAAGAAATTGAACATGCGGATGATGAGGAAGTCAGAGATTAAGGAAGGGAACGACGATGATTCGCACGATAGATACCAGTATAGTGACAGAAACAATCAAAGAGATGTGTATACAAACCAACCATTGCCTTTCAAAAGACATGGATAGTTCTTTAAAAAAAGCCCTGGAGCATGAACAATCTGTTCTGGGAAAAAAAATATTGCAGCAGCTTCAGGATAATCTGAAAGTTGCAAAAAAAGAAATGATTCCGATTTGCCAGGATACCGGAATGGCGGTTGTATTTCTCGAAATTGGACAAGACGTGCATTTTGAAGGCATAAATTTAGAAGATGCCGTCAATGAAGGCGTTCGTCAGGGATATCAGGAAGGATATTTAAGGAAATCTGTCGTCGGGGATCCGATCCTGCGGGAAAATACAAAAGATAATACGCCTGCCGTGATCCATTATTCGATTGTTCCAGGGGACAACGTAACCATTACTTTTGCGCCAAAGGGTTTTGGAAGCGAAAATATGAGCAGGATTTTTATGTTAAAACCGGCTGACGGCATAGAAGGCGTTAAGAATGCGATTTTAACCGCAGTTTCTGAGGCTGGTCCAAACGCCTGTCCTCCGATGGTGGTGGGCGTTGGAATTGGAGGTGATTTTGAAAAAGCCGCTATTATGGCTAAACAGGCGCTGACGAGAGATGTCGATCAACGTTCGGAAATTTTGTATGTATCAAAATTGGAACAGGAAATGTTAAATCAAATCAATTCCCTTGGAATTGGACCGGGAGGTCTTGGCGGTGTCGTTACGGCGCTTGCGGTCAATATTAATACGTATCCTACGCATATTGCCGGACTTCCGGTGGCAGTTAATATTTGTTGTCATGTCAACCGTCATATGGTGCGTACTTTATAGGAACGAGGAATCGTATGGATAAATATATTAAAACACCGATTACAAAAGAAATCACTGCAAATTTAAAAATGGGAGATTATGTCTATATTACAGGCACAATTTATGTTGCCAGGGACGCGGCGCATAAACGTATGGAAGAAGCGCTGACGCGCGGAGAAAGTCTCCCGATTCCAATCGAGGATGCCACAATTTATTATATGGGTCCGTCTCCTGCCAGGGAAGGCAGACCAATCGGCTCGGCAGGCCCTACGACGGCAAGCCGTATGGATAAATATGCGCCGGCTTTGCTTGATTTGGGTCAAACAGCTATGATTGGAAAAGGAAAACGCAGTCAAGAAGTCATAGATGCCATTATCCGGAATCAGGCAGTTTATTTTGCCGCCGTTGGAGGAGCCGGAGCCCTATTATCAAAATGCATTAAAAAATCTGAAATTGTCTGTTATGCTGATTTGGGCGCGGAAGCAATCCGAAAACTTCAGGTCGTGGATTTTCCTGCGGTGGTAGTGATTGACCGAGAGGGAAACAACCTTTATAATTTCAATTCGGAGCAATAAAAAAGAGGTTAAAAGAAATAATTTTAGATAAAAAACAGACATTAAGGGATAAAAATGAGTAAATATCTGTTTTGGAATATAAATAAAAAAATTTAGCACAGGAATTAATAAAAATAGTTTTTGAAAATCATATAGATATTTTGATGTTGGCAGAAGCAGAAAATTTAGATGTGGCATATTTAATTTCTGGATAAAAAAATTAGGAAGATGGTTTGAAAAAAAGAAATATTACCAAAACAAAGGGGTATTCTGCTTTTATCAGATAAAAATCTTATTGTTTTAACATATAAAGCAATAGAATTTGACATTGTAGTACCGCTTTTAGATAATTATAAGTATACTTTGCTAGTATTATATTCCAGACCTGAACAGGACTATCCGGTGGCAATTTCTGTTGGAGGTAATCTAGTAGATGATGCGGAATTATTTGAACCTGATTTTGAGTGTCAGGATATGGAGTCTTTTATACAGGCAATGAAAAAAATATTTTCATCAGATGAAGTAAACCAAAGTATTAGTACATTATATGCAAAGGAAAATTTTTGAAAACGGATGACAAATCCTTATGCCTATTGACAGTATTTTTTGAATGAGGTACACTGAATAAAGAAAATCAACGGGGGTGGTACGAATGCGAAAACAGTTTTTAAAAAAAATTACGGCAGTAATTTTATCTATCTGCATTTTGGGAATCGCATTTTATTTTCCTTGTCAAACGGTAAATGCTGTGAATCTTCCTGTAATTAAGACCATTACATATTTTGCTTCAAAAGGCAATGAGGAATCCAATCATTATTTATTGCATCATAGGACGAAAATTTCTGATTTAAATATTAGCAATAAAAATATAGCGGATGGCGAGATAAGAAATGAAAATGGCGTATGGGTTTTGGATTTATCTTTAAAAAAGATTGGGACTACGGTGGTTTATTACCGGCGGTTTGATAATGATACAAATAAGACAAGCAGTATGGAAAAATTAATTCTGGTTGTCAAAAAATATCAATCTCCCGTTAAATCCATTAAAATCGGCAAGACTGCGTTGACATCGGAATTTACAAATTCATATCATCTCAGCGGAAAACCATTAAAAGGAAAGATAAAAGTAACAGAAAAAAATGGTTGGAAACTGGATAAAGTATGGAAATTTAAAATCAAAAGCTTGACATCCTTAAAAGATAGGGTTAAGAAGCAGGCGATTGCTTTAAAAGGGAATATGAAATTACAAAAAGGATACCGCCTGGTACTCCGATTTAAAAAAGGCAATCAGACAATCGGCTTAATGTATGATGCAAAATAAAGAACAATAGGGGCTGCCAGAGTACAGCCCCTATTGTCATTATGGGTTTTTATGGTACAATCAAACTATATTTGGAGGAGGCATAGTAATTGAAGATTATAAAACGTTCCGGCGAGGAAGTCGGATTTGATATTACAAAGATTATTGCTGCTGTCCATAAAGCCAATAAAGAGGTGGAACCTGTTAATCGCCTGTCTGCGGGACAGATACAGATTATTTCTAAAAATGTAGAAGAGATTTGCAGAAGATCGATTCGGGCGTTAAATGTAGAGGAGATCCAGGATGCCGTAGAAGATGAGATTATGCAGGCAGGGGCTTTTCAGGTGGCCAGGGCTTATATTACATATCGCTATAAACGTCAGCTTGTACGTCAATCCAATACGACAGACGCGCAGATTATTACGATTATAGAAAGTCAAAATGAAGAGGCCAAACAGGAAAATTCCAATAAAAATCCGCTTTTGGCTTCTACTCAAAGGGATTATATGGCCGGGGAAGTCAGTAAAGACATTACAAAACGTTTTCTGCTTCCGTCAAAAGTATGGGATGCGCATCAAAAAGGGTTAATCCATTTTCATGACGCGGATTATTTTGCGCAGCATATCCATAACTGCTGTCTGGTTAATTTGGATGATATGTTACAGAATGGTACGGTGATCAGTGAAACAAAGATTGATAAACCAAATTCTTTTTCCGTTGCCTGTACCGTAGCTTCTCAGATTATTGCGCAGGTGGCGTCCAGCCAATATGGAGGGCAATCGATCAGCGCATATCATTTGTCAAAGTTTGTAGATTCTTCCAGAAGAAAGTTTCGCAAAGAAGTGAAAGAAGAATTTGAAGCTGCTGGAATTTGCGCCGATGAAACACAAATTAACCGCGTAGCAGAAGAACGCGTGGTAAAAGACATTAATAAAGGAGTACAGACGATTCAATATCAAGTCGTAACGCTGATGACAACCAATGGACAAGCGCCGTTTATTACGTTATTTATGTATCTGGACGAAGCCCCCAAAGGACAGGAAAGGCAGGATCTTGCGATGGTGATTCGTTCTGTGTTAGAACAACGGATCCTTGGCGTAAAGAATGAGCAGGGGGTATATATTACGCCTGCGTTTCCAAAACTGATTTATGTCTTGGATGAAGATAATATTACAGAACGGAGCCCTTATTGGGATTTGACTTGTCTGGCCGCGAAATGTACCGCAAAACGCATGGTACCGGATTATATTTCCGCAAAAGTGATGCGTGAATTAAAACAGGGAAATGTCTATACCTGTATGGGATGTCGATCTTTTTTAACCGTATATAAAGACGAGTCAGACAATTTTAAATTTTACGGTAGGTTTAATCAAGGCGTTTGTACATTGAATTTAGTCGATATTGCCTGTTCTTCGCAAGGCGACTTTGATGAATTTTGGAAAATATTTGACGAACGTCTGGAACTATGCTACCAGGCGTTAATGGCAAGGCATAATCGTCTGATGGGTACAAAATCGGATATTGCGCCAATTTTATGGCAAAATGGCGCATTGGCGCGTCTGGAAAAAGGCGATACAATCGATCGTCTGTTAAAAAATGGATATTCCACGATATCATTGGGGTATGCGGGACTTTGTGAATGCGTACGCTATATGACGGGCAAGAATCATACCGATCCGTCGGCGACGCCTTTTGCTCTTGCTGTAATGCAATATTTAAACGACGCCTGTAAAAAATGGAAGGAAAAAGAAAACGTTGATTTTTCAGTTTATGGCACTCCATTAGAATCTACGACCTATAAGTTTGCGCAGAATTTACAAAAGCGTTTTGGGATTATAGAAGGGGTTACGGATAAAAATTATATTACAAACTCCTATCATGTGCACGTTACGGAAGAAATCGATGCGTTTGAGAAACTAAAATTTGAAGCGCAATTTCAAAAGCTTTCTCCAGGAGGGGCGATTAGCTACGTAGAAGTTCCTGATTTAAAGGGGAATTTACCTGCGGTACTCTCGGTTATGCAGTATATTTATGAAAATATCATGTATGCGGAATTAAATACAAAAAGCGATTATTGCAGCCAATGCGGGTATGATGGAGAAATTCGGATTATTACAGATGAACATGGCAAATTGGCTTGGGAATGTCCGCATTGCGGTAACCGCGATCAGAATATGATGAGCGTGGCAAGGCGTACCTGCGGTTATATTGGGACACAATACTGGAATCAGGGCAGGACACAGGAGATTCAAGAACGTGTGCTTCACTTGTAAAACCCCTTTATGTCTGCGACATAAAATGTTATAATAAAAAACAGTGTAAATATTGTTTTTCGTTATATAGTGGAGGAGTTATGAAACAGAAATCAAAATTTAAGAGCAGGCTGAGGAGTTATCTATATCCTCCATTGTATCTTACAGTCCTGCTTATGCTGTTGAATATACCGATTTATTTTGTAGATCGCAGGGCAGGAGCGATTCTTACAGGGTTTGTAATTATATATTTTATATGTATTTTTACTTCTTATGTGCGGAACAGGCCGGTATTGGTAAAAGAAATGATCAATTTTGCCATTAATTATGCAACAGTTCAGAATCAGCTTTTAGATGATTTTGAAGTGCCATTTTCCATTTTGGATATAAACGGAAAAATACTTTGGAGTAATCAACGTTTTTTAGAGGTGATTGGAAAAGACAAAAGTTTTCATAAATCTATTTTCAGTATTTTTCCAAAAATTTCAAAGGATCAATTTCAAACGGAAAGTAAAGAACAGTTTCTGGTCAGTTGGAATGATAAGGTTTATCGCGTAGGAATGGATCCAATTCATTTTGATTTAACTCCAGAGGATGGCAGCATCGTAGAGATAAAAGAAGAAAATCAGAATATTATCGCTTTTTATCTGTTTGATGAGACGGATCTAAGTCAGTCTATGCAGGAAATTCAGGATCAAAAACTTGTTGCGGCATTGGTATATATAGACAATTATGATGAAGCATTGGACAGTATTGAAGAAGTGAAACGTTCTTTGCTGGCTGCATTGATCGATCGAAAAGTAAATGAATATTTTTCCAAAGTGGACGCTTTGGTGCGTAAAACAGAAAAAGACAAATATTTTGTCGTATTTAAATATAAATATTTAAAAAAATTAGAAGAGGATAAATTCAGTCTGATTGAAGATGTAAAAAACGTCAAAGTCGGCAACGAGATGGCAGTGACTTTGAGTATTGGCATTGGCATCCATGGGGACAGCTACATTGCCAATTATGAGCATTCCCGTATGGCCATTGATCTTGCATTGGGGCGCGGCGGCGATCAAGTGGTAGTTCGTAAAGATGATGAGGTATCCTATTACGGTGGGAAATCAAAAACCGTTGAAAAAAATACACGCGTCAAAGCAAGGGTGAAAGCGCACGCATTGCGCGAAACGTTAGAGAGTCGCGAAAATGTTATCATTATGGGACATAATATCAGCGATGTCGATTCTTTTGGCGCGGCCATTGGGATCTATTGCGCTGCAAAGGTGCTCAATAAAAAAGCGCAGATTGTTTTAAACGAAGTTACAACTTCATTGCGTCCGTTAAAAGAGTGTTTTTCGGCAGAAAAAGGATATCCGGAAGATTTATTTATCAACAGTGAACGCGCAATGGAGATTATTACACGCAATACTTTGGTTATGGTTGTCGATACTAACCGGCCAAATTATACGGAATGTCCTCAGTTATTGACCAGAGGGAATGCAATTGTAGTATTTGATCACCATAGACAGGGCAATGAAGTCATTCAAAACCCGATTCTGTCTTATATAGAACCTTATGCTTCTTCTACTTGTGAGATGATAGCGGAGGTATTGCAGTATTTTACCGAAAACATCAAACTGGAGCCAAGTGAGGCAGACTGTATTTATGCTGGAATCTTGATAGATACAAATAATTTTATGACAAAGACAGGCGTGCGTACATTTGAAGCGGCGGCATATTTGAGACGGTGCGGCGCGGAGGTGACGAGGGTTCGTAAACTGCTTCGGAACGATATGGGCGCTTACAAAGCAAGAGCGGAGATTGTCCGCCATGCGGAGGTATATAAAGGAGCGTTTGCAATTTCTGTCTGTCCAAGCAAGATGGAGAGTCCGACAATTGTAGGGGCGCAGGCGGCAGACGAATTATTGAATATTATTGGCATTAAAGCTTCGTTTGTATTGACGGAATATCAGGGAAAGATTTTTATCAGTTCCCGATCAATCGATGAAATCAATGTGCAGATTATTATGGAACGTTTGGGGGGCGGCGGTCATTTAAACGTAGCGGGCGCTCAATTGCCCAATTGTACATTGTCTGAAGCAAAACGTATATTACAGGATATCTTGGATAAAATGCTCGAAGAAGGAGAGATAGAAATATGAAAGTAATTTTATTATCGGATGTAAAATCTTTGGGAAAAAAAGGCGAAATTGTAACTGTCAATGACGCCTACGCAAGAAATGTACTTTTAGCGAAAAAATTAGCGGTAGAGGCAAATAACCAAAATTTAAATGATTTAAAGTTACAAAATCGTCATAAAGAAAAAGTGGAGAAAGAAAATCTGGAAGCTGCCAAAGATCTGGCCAAGAAGCTGGAAAATTTAAAAGTGGAAGTAAAAATGAAAACAGGTGAAGGCGGCAGGACATTTGGTTCTGTTTCTACAAAAGAAATCTCCTCAGCAGCAAAAAGCCAATTGAATCTGGAATTGGATAAGAAAAAAATGCAGCTCGAAGAGCCGATAAAAAGTCTAGGTATGCATGAAGTGCCAATTCGTCTGCATAGTAAAGTCACTGCAGTTTTACGGGTTCATGTCAGTGCAGAATAAGAATTGAAGGAAATATCTCCATGGAAGAAGCTCTGATGAAACGAATTATGCCCAATAGTTTAGAGGCGGAGCAGTCTGTAATCGGCTCTATGATTATGGATAAAGACGCGATTATGGCAGCGTCGGAAATGCTTTTGCGGGAAGATTTTTATTACCAGCAATACGGCTTGCTTTTTGTAGCTATGGTAGAATTATATGATGCCGGAGCTCCGGTAGATCTGGTCACTTTGCAAGACAAGTTAAAGGCCATGAACGCTCCGGAGGATGTTAGCAGCCTTGCCTATGTCAGGGATTTGCTTGCAGCCGTGCCGACGTCTGCAAATGTAAAATCTTATGCAAAAATTGTAAAAGATAAATCGGTTTTGCGTCGTCTAATTAAAGTATCAGAGGATATTGAAAATAAATGTTATCTTGGTAACGATACATTGGAAGAGATCCTTGCCGATACGGAAAAAAATGTATTTAATCTCCTGCAAAACCAAAACAGCAGAGATTATGTGCCAATTAAAGAAGTCGTTTTAAATGCTCTGGAAAAAATTGAACAGGCGTCTAAAACACAGGGAAATGTAACAGGCATTCCAACTGGTTTTGTGGATTTAGATTATAAAATGTCAGGCTTACAGCCTTCTGATTTTATTTTGATAGCCGCGCGTCCTTCTATGGGTAAGACGGCGTTTGTATTAAACGTTGCGCAATACGTTGCATTCCATGAAAATATTCCTACAGCAATTTTTAGTCTGGAAATGGCAAAAGAACAGCTTGTCAATCGTTTATTTTCTCTGGAGTCCAGAGTAGACGCGCAAACGCTTCGTTCCGGCAATTTAAATGATTCGGATTGGGAAAAGCTGATTGAAGGCGCCGGTGTGATTGGTGGATCGCGTCTTTTAATTGACGATACGCCGGGCATTTCAATTTCTGAACTGCGAAGCAAATGCAGGAAATTCAAATTGGAACATGATTTAAAATTGATTATAATCGATTATTTGCAATTGATGTCAGGAAATGGAAAAAACGATTCCAGACAGCAAGAAATTTCTGAAATCTCAAGATCTTTAAAAGGACTTGCCAGGGAATTAAATGTTCCGGTAATTGCATTGTCCCAGCTTAGCCGTGCAGTGGAACAACGTCCTGATCACAGGCCAATGCTCTCTGATCTTCGGGAATCTGGCGCGATTGAGCAGGATGCAGATGTTGTGATGTTTATCTATCGGGATGATTATTATCATAAAGATTCAGATGTTAAAAATATTGCAGAGATTATTATTGCAAAACAGAGAAACGGTCCGATTGGAACCGTTAATTTGGTATGGCTTCCACAGTATACAAAATTTGCGAATATGGAAAAATAATGCCGTCGAAACTCCACGACCAAAATTCGTTGCGAATTGTTCTATTCTCTTCTATAATAAGTAAAAGAGGAAGGGGGCAGTTCATTTGGACAAGCTACGTTATATGATTTCAGACGCCGCAAACCTCGTAAATGTGGAAGCGCATGTGTTACGCTATTGGGAAGAAGAGTTAGAGCTTGAAATCCCCCGCAACGAGATGGGGCACCGTTATTATACCAAAGAGAACATACAGCAATTCCTTAAGATAAAAGAGTTAAAAGAACAGGGGTATCAGTTAAAAGCAATTAAGATGGTTATCCATAACGGAAAAAATCCGGATGAAGCCGCTGCTTTGGCAACCGGCGCATTGGCTGAAAAAAATATGGCAAACCAGCCGACGACAGCCAATTGGCAGGATGATCATACGGTACGTTATACTTCCCCAGAGGAAAAAATGGCACAGTTTAGGATTTTGATGAGCGGAATTGTGAAAGAAGCGATGGCAGAGAATAATCAGGCTCTTAGCAGGGATATCGTTGAAAATGTCGGAGACCGTGTTTTAAAGGAAATGAACTATCTGATACGTGAGCAGGATGAACAAGAAGAAGAGCGTTTTCGCAAACTGGACGCAGCGATTCGAGAACTGAATGGAAAAAAAATAAAAGGCAGTTCCAAGAAAAAAGAGTCTCGTCGTTTGTTTGCAAAAAAAGAAGTCACTACATAGGCGTTGGAGGATTGCGGTCTGGCATATTGATATATGTCAGACCGCTTTCTATACTATATGAGAGGATGCAGTAAAATATACAAAAAAATATAAAAAAAGCTGTGTACAATTCGGTACACAGCTTTTCCGGCCTTTTCTTAGCCTTGCTCAATTGCTCCTGTTGGGCAAACACCTGCACAAGTGCCGCAGTCTACACAAGAACCAGCGTCAATCACATATTTGCCATCGCCAGAAGAGATAGCGCCTACTGGGCATTCACCCTCGCAGGTTCCACAGCTAACGCATGAGTCTGTAATTACGTATGCCATTGGTAGTTCCTCCTTATGTAATTCAATTTTATTAAGCCGTTACTAGCTTAAGATTTATTTTAATACAAAAGAAAATCGAATACAAGTATTGAAATTGTTTTTTTTAAGAAAATTTATAATAAATATATCTATATTAATATGATGGTATTTTTATGACTGAAGCAAAGACAGTCTCCTGTCTCTGGTAGACTGGGTTCAGACTGCGGTTGTAAGAGTCTCTTGCAATCTTTCTCAAAACATATTATAATAACCAAGTCAGATACTATGAATGCTATGTCATAAAAAAACAAATACTAACTAACAACAAGGAGGTAAAGGAAAATGGCACAAGTAACAAAATCTACCATGATTGGCGAGTTGCTCCAGATTGATGAAAATATTGCACCGGTTCTTTTAAATATAGGAATGCATTGCCTTGGTTGTCCGTCATCTCAAATGGAAACCATAGAAGAAGCCGCTATGGTGCACGGCATTGAACCGGATGCTCTGGTAAATGAAATTAATCAGTTTTTAGAAAAAGATTTGGGACAAAAATAACATAATCTAACCTTATACAGGGGATATACTTTTTAAACGAGTAATTCCCCTGTAATTTTTTAAAATTTTTCTTGACCTTATATCAAATATATCCCTTATAGTAACCATAGAAACCAAAAGAAAGGTGCACATCATAATGAATATCAGCGAAGTGGAATTACGGACAGGAATTACAAAACAAAACATTCGTTTTTATGAAAAAAAAGGTCTTTTAACCCCCAAAAGGAACGAAGAAAACAGTTACCGTGAATACACGGAGTCGGATGTCGAGTTATTAAATCTGATTAAAATTCTTCGTAAGCTGGATCTTCCAATTGAAGATATCCGTAAGATTATTGACGGAGAAGATACTACCCCCATCATTGCCCGTCATCTGGATTTTCTTTTGGATAAAAAAAACGATTTGGAAGCTGCAATTGCAATGTGCCGATTTATCATTCAGAAAGGAGCAGATTCTATGGATACCGGAATGCTGCTCCGAAAAATGGATTCTATGGAAAAGAAGGGAGGACGTTTTATGGCAATTTTAGACGATTATAAAAAAGTTGCTCGTACGGAAGCAAAAAGGACATTTTCTTTTGCTCCGGAAAATATGGCATTGACGCCTCAGGAATTTACGGAGTCTCTCTGTAAATATGGAGCGGAAAATAATTTAAATTTAGTAGTGACCGAAGAGGGAATGTACCCTAAATTTGAAATTGATGGATTGGAATATGAAGCGTTCCGTGAATTTGGCCGGTTTGGCGCGGTAATTACGTGCAAAGTGACTCATCCGGAGTTACTGAAGGAAGAATATAAAGATATTCCAGAGAAATCCAGCAGTATTTTTCGGAATATTTATTGGGGAATTTTCCATTTTGCAGTTCCAGTTGTTTTGTTTATTTATTTTTGTTTTGTCAGCAAAAATTTTTGGCTGGCGGTATATATGGAGATTCTTTATGTATGCTTTATCAGGTTTGCATTTAAAAATTTCCATTTGCGATAAAGATAATATCTGAAAAAAATAGAAGGGAAAGGCATTTCGCCTTTCCCTGTTTTTATTAAAGTAATGCAAATGTTTGAAGAGCGTTGTGACGGCATAATATTTTGTGATGTTCCATAAAAAATGCTTCCGTGGCCGCAGTGATCATACCCTGATTGGCATATTCAGCTAATATGTTGCAGACCTTGTTGAAAATTTCCGGCGATAAACTACTTTTGTGGATAATCAGATAATAGGTGTATTTGTCCTCATCTTTAAAAAGAGAGTTGTCTCCTTCATAGAAATTTTTCAGGACTTGTGCAAGTCTTATAATATCAGCTAAATTATGGAAAATAAACATTTTTGATAAATCAATCGGTATGTCAATATCATCTTCGGAGCTGGAAGCATTATCTTTAATCGTATCCTTTAGTGGAATAAAGTGATTGTGTCCTGTTTTTTTCTCTTCCGCTATTTTACGGAACAGTCCTAAAATATCGTCGGCGCTTTCGGAAAAAATATCTTCCGTATTGTTATCCGAAAAATCTTCATATCCTTCCGGTATGTCGGAAAATTTAGAAAAACGTGTGTCAAGTTCATCCGGATATTCGACTTTTGTAATGATTAAAAGCATAGAATCGGATGAAATGGGAATGGCTTCAATCATCAGCGGAATACCGTCTGATTCAAAACCAAATTCGTAACTCGCCTGTTGCATCATATCTTGGAAAAGCATCTTTGCCTTTTCGGTTCCATATGCCAGTTCACTTAATTTTAAGTGCCGGTTTGCAAGATCCTGCCTTGTAAGAGTACAACGGATCTGATTATCATTTACTTTTTCAATTCGCATTTTTTCACTTCCTTATTTGAAAATCAGGTAAATACTTTTCCATTATAAACAAAGTTCTTTTATATGTAAAGTAGCGTTTCGTATTAAATAAATATAAATTAACTAAAATAAAAAGAAAAACTATTGAAAATGTCAGATAGTTATGCTATAAAATATTCTAAGAGATGCTTTTTCCGATAAAATTAGGAAGGAGCGAAAGATATTAAAGAAACAATCTGGTTTGGCAGATATCTGGTCCTTTCGGAAATTGGAAAGGGAAGCGGCAGTACCGTATATCTTGCCAAGCATCAAAAACTGGGCGGGTACCGCGCAATTAAGCGTATTCCAAAAGTATCCGGCTCAGCCTGGAAGATTCGGGAAGCAACGATCCTGGGTCATCTGAATCATCCCCAGATTCCTGCTGTCTATGATATAGAAGAAAATGAAGAAGCTTATTATATCATAGAAGAGTATATCGAGGGTGAATCTTTAGAAGCATATATGCTTCAATCATCATTTATTACTTCGGATTTTATAAACCAAATCATCACAGAGGTTGCAGATATTTTTTGTTATATGCATCATCAAAAGCCATATCCAATGATATATCAGGATTTAAAGCCGGAACATATCCTAATAGGAGAAACCGGTATAAAGCTGATTGATTTTGGTATTGCCTCTTATCTGGGAGAACCGGGGAATAAATTTCAAAACTATGGGACTCCGGCTTTTTGCGCCCCTGAAAAATCAAAGGGATCCAAAATCAGTATTCAGACCGACGTTTATGCGATTGGTAAGCTGTTGGAAAGCCTGTTGCGCGCAAAAGGGGAAAAAGGATCCCAATCTCTTATGCATATTGTAAAAAAAGCTACGAATGCTGAATTATCTGAGCGTTATCTATCGATAGAAGCGTTTATGGAAGATTTTACAGATCATATGCAGTCAGAAAAAAATTCAATTTATCAAAAGCATCTCTTAAAAAAAATAGTTGCAGCCGGCAGTCAGCCGCATATAGGAACGACGCATATATCAATTTCATTTACGGAATATTTAAACCGCCAGGGCATCTATACAGTTTACCGGGAAAAGAATCAAAGTGAAGCTATGCGAATGGCCATAAAACAAGGTGGATTTGCAAAAGACGGCGGACTTTACCGCAAAAAGAATTTTTTCGGAATGCCGGCATATGGCGAAGGCGTTGATATGGATATTCCAAGGAATGCTGTTGAAATTTTGGATTATGGATCTGATGTTTTTGGAGCCGTGTCAGAAGAAGCCGATCTATTTCTTTTTATTATCGGAAGCAGGCAGTGGGAAACGTTTTATGCGGATCTTGCTTTTGAAAAGGTCGAATCTGTCAAAGGACTTCAGATAGTTTCTAATTATGGAGATAACAGGAAAGCAAAACATTATGCAAAAAAATACGAAAGAACAGTCTATTGTTTTCCATTGGACGCGGATCCATTTTTTTTGACAGAGGAGAAGATCACGTTGTTTCAAAGGCTGCTGGAACAAAGAGGAAAAAGTGACAAGAAGCATTGGAATTGCCGGAAGTATCCGCGGCAGTGGGGCAACGCACTTATCCGTGGCATTGGCAAATTATACGGCAAGCGCACAAAATGAAAAGACAGCCTATTTGGAATTAAATGGGCATGGACAAATGGCAAATTGGCATCAAATCAATAGAAATGGGTTTTTTGAAGAACAGAAAATTCATTTTTATCCAGACGTTAAAAAAGAACAGATACCCATTCTATTCAATTATGGCTATGATAATCTGATCATGGATTTTGGAGACAGGTATCTGAGCTTCCGGGAAGAATTGCTGCGCTGTGACAGAAAAGCAGTTCTATTGAACTTAAATCCCTGGCAGAAATTTGCAGCGGAAAAGGCGCTGCATGAGATGAGACAAAAAAACTGGGGATCGATGCAGCCTATTTATGCAGGCGTCAATGTACAAAAGGCTGTCAAAGAAGCTATCCAAAAGGAATATGGGATTGCAATTATAGAAATACCAAATATACCCAATCCAAGGCGTATCCGTCGGGATGAATTCTCTTATATGGAGCTTATTTTAGGATGTCCTGCCGTAAAAGTAAAAAGAAGAAAATCACTGATACCCATAATCAGGAAACGATAGTTTTTCACAAAACGTAATTGTACAAAAATGGGTAAGGTGAAGGAGTTGCAAAATGTTGGAACAATCAAAAATGCAGTTGTTTGTAGAATTGCAGGAAATTGAAAAAAAGGGAATTACGCTTTGGCTGGAAGGAGCGCCAAGCAATTCCTTTGGAGTAACAAACGCAATTGTTGTCAATGAGGACGATGCTTATATGCGCGATTATATTTATGACGAGGGGGTGTTAAAGGAAGTGCGGTTTGACAGGGTATGCAACCTGTAGATGACCGCGCAGTCAACAAAAAATTTGTAACTGATTGGTTATGGGATTATATAGCATAGAATGTACATTCCGATTCTGGTATCCTCAATGCCGAATAAGAATGCAGATAAAAAGATAAAAGACAATAGAAAAACCCTGTAATTGTGAGGCGAAAGGCCAAATGGTTACAGGGTTTTTAGTTTTTCTTTCAGTTTGATTGCGGTTTTTCACTACATTATGCTATAATGTGCATATGTTTTATACTGAAGGAGGAAGCTTGGAATGGATAGGAAACGTATACAGCAGTCCGCAATTTTAATTGCGTCAATTGTGATTATTATAATTTTAGTCATTATAGTCGGAAAGGTGATCGGAAAATATACGCCGACAAAAGAACAAAAGGATTTATACGAGTATTACGGCTTGACAGATGAATCGACTGCGGCAATTGTCTTAAATCATGAAATTATCCCTCAGCAGGCGGTTATCAAAGATGGAGTGATTTACTTGGATTATGAAACGGTCAAGATGTTTAACAGCCGTTTTTATTGGGATGAAAATGAAAATCTGTTGCTGTATACGACTGCGGAGGATGTTATCTCTGCAAAAGCTTCCGCTAAAGATTATTATGTAACCAAGAAAAAAAATACGGAAGATTATATAATTTGTTATGCGGACGCTAAAACAGCCTATATTTCCATGGAATATATCAAGAAATTTTCCGATTTGGATTTTCAATTTTATAAAGATCCCAATCGTGTGGTTATGACGACCGATTGGTCCAATTATATTTCTGTTCCGGTCAAGAAAAAAACGCAGATCCGTTATCGAGGCGGGATTAAAAGTCCAATTCTCATAGAAGTTGAAAAAGAGGATACATTGATTTTACTGGAAAGCGGAGAAGATTGGGATAAGGTTGCCACAGAGGACGGGATCATCGGATATATCCTAAAGAAAAGATTGGGTGCGGAAGAGTCGCGAAGTCATCAGCATACGAAGAAGGAGGAAAAATTTTCACATATTCTGAAAGATGAAAAAATCAATATGGGTTGGCATCAAGTGACAACGCCGGAGGCCAACAATAAGGTTGCAGATGTGATTGCCAAAGCAAAAGGGTTAAATGTAATTTCTCCGACCTGGTTTTATCTAAACGACAGCGAAGGTAATCTTATGAGCTTAGCAAGTATGGATTATGTGGAGTATTGCCATAGCTTGGGGATTGAGGTTTGGGCGTTGGTAAGTAATTTGGAAAATGAAGAAGCGGATTCTACGGAAGTTTTAACGCATACTTCAAAACGGACGGTGATGGTCAATCAATTGATCGCAGCGGCGATTCAATATAATCTGGACGGCATTAATGTGGATTTTGAAGCTTTGGAGATAGAAGCCGGGGAGGGGTATGTGCAGTTTATCCGTGAACTTTCTTTAAAATGTAAAAAGAACAGCATTATATTGTCGGTCGATAATTATGTGCCGACGGAGTATACGGCATTTTATAATCGAAGCGAACAGGCAAACTTTGCAGATTATGTTGTGATTATGGGGTATGATGAGCACTATGCGGGTTCTGACGAAGGTTCCGTGGCTTCGATTGGGTTTGTCAAACAAGGGATAGAGGATACGTTAAAGGAAGTTCCGGAAGATCAGGTAATTTTAGGCGCGCCGTTCTTTACCAGAGTATGGATGGAGACGCCAAAAGAAGGAACCGAAGATGTGGAAGCTGCGTCGGAGGATTATGTACCCTATGATTTATCTTCGAATGCCGTTAGTATGGTAGAGGCATGGAATATGGTAACGGTCAATGGGGTGCAACCAGCCTGGTCGGAACAGGATGGACAATACTATGCCGAATATATCAATGATGGCATTACGTATAAAATCTGGCTGGAAGATTTAGAGTCAATCGAATTAAAGCTTCAGGCTGCGGCAGATAAAAAATTAGCCGGAATGTCTTTCTGGAAACTGGGACTTGAAGATGAACGGGTTTGGGATACGGTGTTTAAATATATGAATTAAGTGAAAAGTGGAATTAGGACAAGGGACATTTTCATAAAGTAGAGTAAGAAACCTGTTTGGGTGGAGCCTTGAATA
>CAOJLW010000007.1 GCA_948438565.1 uncultured Lachnospiraceae bacterium
ATGGATCTGATTACGAGGCGTGTGATCAGTCGTTTGGAAAACGGCAATATCACCCGGGAGGCATTGCAGGAATACGCCGATCCAGAATCGCAAAAATACGAACGTATGGAAGAGGAAATCCGTAAGGAGCAGAATTTTACCACGCTGCGTTTTAACCGCCTGGACGATATGTTGGAGGCGGTTGGAATTGACAAGTGTAATTTGTGCACATATTGTTGGAACGGGCAGGTGTAATAATGTCCGAAAACGCCACATACAATAAAACAAAAGAATTGTTTGGGTGTCTATGAAATATAAAAAAACGCTGTTAATTCTCTTGCTTTTTTTATTTATGTATGGGGCAGGCATAGGAGCTGCTAAAATCGTCGATGTTTTTAGCAGCTCCAATTTTTTACGGAATGCGACGGATAACTGGGGATTGGGTTTTGGTGAGGATGGGACGACGCCGACCGGAAACGTCAGCGCGGAGGAATTGCAGGAATACGACGCTTATTATGTGGGAGATACGGGTAAGAAAACGATTTATCTGACCTTTGACTGCGGTTATGAAAACGGGAATACGGAGAAGATTTTAGATGCGTTAAAAAAACACAATGCATCCGGGACGTTTTTTGTGGTTGGAAATTTTCTCGAAACGGCGCCGGACATTGTAAAGCGTATGACCGATGAGGGGCATCTGGTTGGGAATCATACATACCATCATCCGGATATGTCTAAAATTAGCGATTTGGCTTCTTTTCAAAAGGAAATGGATGACGTATCCCATCTCTTTCAGGAAATTACTGGAAAAGAAATGCCCAAATTGTATCGGCCGCCTCAGGGAAAATATAATGTGGAAAATTTAAAAATGGCGCAAGAACTCGGGTATCACACTTTTTTTTGGAGCCTTGCCTATGTGGATTGGTATCAGGATCAGCAGCCGACGGCAGAAGAAGCGTTCCAGAAATTGTTGCCCAGGATTCATCCGGGGGCAATCGTGCTATTGCATAGCACCTCCTCAACCAATGGGCAGATTTTAGATGAGCTGCTGACAAAATGGGAAGGGATGGGATATACGTTTGGATCCTTGGAGGAGTTTTTGTGAAAGAGTAATTCAGACGCCAACGGCGTAGGGTTATGTCAGGCTATCTGTGGTTGGGAGCGTTTCACGTTTAGAGGTGGACGCTCTTTTTTTTGATTATCAGGAGCGCTGTAATGGATGATAAGGGAAATTTGATGTTGGAAGCATTTTTAAGATTAAGGAATATTTTGTACGGAAGGAGTGGATTTTAGAAAATTTATAGTAAATTTAGTATTCAGAAGTCGTTGTGTGATGTATAATAACAACAAGACTTTGGTGTATCACGGATTGGTGGGAATCGGGAGGTCTTGTGTAATCATATTTTGGGTTTATGATATTTACAAAAAGAGGAATAGATTTGCATAATACAGATAGTCTAAAATGAATTGAAAAAATATTTCCAGATTATTTTCAAAGATTCCAATTGCCGGATGCTGCAAGAGAAGAATGCATAAAAGTATATAGAGCATGTAGAAGTGGAAAGTGTGATAAGAACTCTTTTTTACCTTCATTTGAAGAAAAAGGCTATGTATGGAATCCTTTAGCCGATGTAACGGATCCTGGGCAATATTCGCTATCCACATATGAGAAACCTACAGATGTGAAAAGCTTTGCAGGCGTTATGTCCGATATGAAGGTTCCTTATCAAATTGCGATTGGAGAGACCAGTCCTAGACATGGATTAGTGCAAAGAACGAGAGAACGAACAAAGAAAAGAACTTCTCATGTTGATTGGTGGCTTTATCAAAGATGCATTGCCATATGAGGAGTTTGAAATGATAGTTGATTTTGAAGGATATCTTCAAAATTACATGAAAGAAAGAGATGAAAGAATTTATTGACTTGGACAAATATGGACAGCTTTATATGGATAAAGTTCTTTTTGAGTCTTATTTTCCTGTTATTTTTACTTGTATCAATGACAATAAGGATATTTTTATAGGGGTATGTTGCCAAAATAATGAAAAAGGATGTAAGTGGATGCTTGGCAAAACGGACGGTATTAGCATGATAAAAATGCTTCGGGATGAGAGCACAATACGTCAATTGTTATTAGAATGTTCCTCTGGAAAGATATCCGTTGATTATGTGGATCATAGATATAGCATAGCTTATCATAATTTAGATTGGGATGAGGAAAGTCTATATCTGCCGAAAGAAGACTCGTATATGTACGCAGAAAACGGAGAGTTTGAAGAAGAGATTGCTTATTTTGCATCGTTGGATGATACTATGCATTATAATGAAAACTGTTATCCATGTATGACAGAAACATATGGGACAATTCATAAAGGAATGGAACCAATAGCAGATGCATTGGTGGTATTTGCTTCGAGTATGGAGAATCTTACGATCTCAAGTGAAGTGGTAAGTACGTTAAAAGTGTTTGGAGAATTGTGTGTCAAATAAAGAAACATATACGGATCAGGAAAAATATAAATCTATATATAACAGTACGATTTGTGTGTTGACAGACGGCTTAAATATAAAAATGGAATCAGATGATAATCATTATGTAGACGCGGCATAAAGGAGATCAAATGGGCGATTTTAATAGCATATTGATTTAAAAAAAAATGATATTTGATAGAATTGAATTTGATAGAAAAAGTTTTAAGAATACCCAGGAATTGAAATTTGAATTGCAAGTACAAATTGGATTAGATAAAAACGACACATATAAGGTAACGCTTGTTTTGAACGGAACAAAACCAGAGGAATATAATCTTGTGATTAGTTTATCCGGTTTCTTTCAGGTTGAGGGGCAAGAAAAATTGGAAGAGAAGATGGTTCCAGATCTAATAAAGAAAAATGCCGTGGCAATTTTATTGCCTTATCTCAGAAGTGAGTTTACATTGTTAACGGCGCAACCGGATACAGACAGTGTAGTGCTTCCGCCATTTAATATCAATAAGATGTTTGAAAATTAGAAAGCAAAAAGCTCAAGGACATATGGAAGCGGTAGATATCCTTGCAATCCCCCAACCGATACGCTATGATTGGATAGATACATCAGAGACGTATGATCATAGGAGATACAACACGGGAGGGCAATATGCGGATTTTAGTGTACAAATGGAAGGCCTATAACTATGCGGATGTGCTGGAAGCGTTTTCGGCATTGGGATACGCTTATGCGCTGACTGAGAAGGATCTGGAATGTTATGATGAGGATGCGGCGTATGAGCAGGAATTAGCGGCTATCATTCAAAAAGAAGGCTGCGACATGGTTTTTTCGATGAATTATTTTGCATTAATTAGCGCCGTCTGCGCACAGTTAAACCTGCCATATCTGGTTTGGACCTGTGACAGTCCATTGATCAGTATGTATCACGCCAACGTCTTTTTGCCCTGCAATTATTTTTTTACATTTGATCAGACTAATTATCTGGAATTCAAAGGAATGGGCGTGGAACATATCTGGTATCTGCCGCTTGCGGTCAATGTCAAACGGCTGGATTATCTGTTGGATCACGCTACGGATCTGGCCGCCTACCAAAACGAGATTGCTTTTGTAGGCAGTCTCTATGAACGTAACAGCTATGATGCGATGCGCCCGCAGCTTCCGGAATATTTAAGGGGTTACTTTGACGCGGCGATTTGGGCGCAGCAGTGCGTAAGCGGCGGTAATATTTTAGAAGAGATGTTGACTGTAGATGTGCTGGAGCAGTTGGAGCAGCATTTTCAACTGGAAAAATCCGAGGGTTCGTTTTCGGATTTGGGTTTGATCTTTGCGACAACCGTTTTGGGATTTAAGACGGCGGCGGAACAGAGGTACCGGGCGCTTACCGAGCTTTCCAAAAAATATCGGGTGACAGTTTACAGCAATAGCGATACCAGCGGCTTGATCCGGGTGCGCTACGGAGGTTCCTTGGATTATTGGAGCGAAATGCCAAAGGTTTTTGCCGGTACGAAAATCAACTTAAATTTTTCGATTCCCAATATTAAGAGCGGGCTGCCCCTGCGGATTTGGGACGTGCTTGGCAGCGGGGGATTTTTGATGACTAATTTTCAGGCTGAAATCCCATATTATTTTCAGGACAGAAAAGATCTGGTCTGTTTTGAGGGCATAGAAGAGATGATAGAGCTGACTGGATATTATCTGGAGCATGAAGAGGAACGCAGGCAGATTGCAAAAAACGGTTACCAAAAAGTCTGCCAACGACACAACTATGAACAGAGAATTTTGCAGATGATGGAGATTGTCAAAAAAAACGAATTTTAAAATTCGATATAGAATTCGGTTGTATAATGGAGAGAATTTTGTTATATTATAAAGTAGCTTTTGTGTAGGATTAGACAAAAAGCGGCAGGATAACGATCAAATTTAAGGAGGTATTGACAAATGGCAAGGTTTACATTACCCCGTGATTTATATCATGGAAAGGGGTCATTGGAGGCATTAAAATCATTTCAGGGTAAAAAGGCAATCATCTGCGTCGGCGGCGGATCGATGAAGCGTTTCGGATTTTTAGACCGTGCGGTAGGGTATTTAAAAGAAGCGGGTATGGAAGTGGAGTTGTTTGAAGGAATTGAGCCGGATCCATCTGTAGAGACGGTGATGAAGGGCGCGGAAGCGATGGCTAAATTTGAGCCAGACTGGATTATTGCCATGGGCGGAGGTTCGCCGATTGATGCGGCAAAGGCCATGTGGATCAAATACGAATATCCGGATATTACATTTGAAGAGATGTGCAAAGTGTTCGGCATTCCGGCTTTGCGGAAAAAAGCGCATTTCTGTGCGATTTCCTCTACTTCGGGGACGGCTACCGAGGTGACGGCGTTTTCCATTATTACGGATTACCAGAAGGGGATTAAGTACCCGATTGCCGATTTTGAAATTACGCCGGATGTAGCGATTGTCGATCCGGATTTGGCCGAGACGATGCCGCAGAAGCTGGTGGCGCATACCGGTATGGATGCGATGACGCACGCCGTAGAGTCCTATGTATCTACCGCCAACTGTGATTATACGGATCCTCTGGCATTGCACGCGATTAAGATGATCCAGCGTGATTTGGTGGATTCCTACAATGGGGATATGGCCAAAAGGGATTCTATGCACAATGCGCAGTGTCTGGCGGGTATGGCGTTTTCCAATGCGCTGTTAGGCATCGTGCATTCCATGGCGCATAAGACAGGCGCGGTGTTTGCAGATCAGGGCGCGCATATCATCCATGGCGCGGCCAATGCCATGTATTTGCCCAAGGTCATTGCATTTAACGCAAAAGATGAAACGGCTAAGAAACGCTATGGCGATATTGCAGATTTTATGGGTCTGGGCGGATCGAATTTAGATGAAAAAGTCGATCTGTTGATTACATATTTGAGAAAAATGAATGACGATCTGAATATTCCGCACTGCATTAAAAATTATGGACCGGACAGTTATCCGGCTGAGCAGGGTTTTGTGTCGGAAGATGTCTTTTTAGAGAGACTGCCGGATATTGCAGCCAATGCAATTTTAGACGCCTGTACAGGCTCCAATCCCCGCCAGCCGAGCCAGGAGGAGATGGAGAAGCTGTTGAAATGCTGTTATTATGATACGGAAGTGGATTTTTAAGCTGTTGCAAAGTGAATGATTGCTATTTGGGGTACTGCCAGGATAAGGCGGTACCCTATTTTGTTATTTAGAAAAAATTAATGTTTTGGCATAACGTTTTGTGAAAATTGACACTTGAAATTGGAAAAAATTTGTGTATAATGTTTGATACCTAACAAATAAGTTAGTAATCTAACAACATGTCCATCCGTGGAGGGATTACAATGGGGGAGAAAAAAGATATTGGATTTGAGATACGGTGTATATCGCATATGATCCGCAGAAAACTGGACGTTACATTTTCGGCGCCCGAATTTGACGGTCTGACCGGGGTGCAGAATGCATTGATGGGTTATATCATGGATAATGCCGGAGAAAGGGATATCTTTCAAAGGGACATTGAACAGCAATTTAGCCTGCGCCGTTCCACAGTTACCGTGATGCTGCAAAATCTGGAGCAAAAAGGGTATCTGCGCCGGGTTCCGGTCAGCTATGACGCGAGGCTGAAAAAAATTGTCCTGACCCCCAAAGCGGAGAAGATGCAGAAACGGGTGCATCATGAAATTGACCGTTTTCATCGGAAATTAGAAGAAAACCTTACGGAAGAAGAAAAAGGACAGATTTTATATCTGTTAGGAAAAATCAAGCAAAATTTAAAGTGAGGAGATGATACGTATGCTTAAGACGCTTGGTGCGCAGATCAAAGAGTTTAAAGCCGATTCCATCCGTACGCCGCTTTATATGATATTGGAAGTGCTGATGGAAACGATGATTCCGCTGATGATGGCGTCCATCGTGGATCAGGGGGTGGAAGCAGGCAATATGGCGCATATCTATAAAATGGGCATTCTGATGGTCGCTGCCGCTGCGGTCGGATTGTTCGCCGGGGTCATGGGGGGAAAGTACGGCGCCCGTGCGTCTGCTGGATTTGCCAAAAATCTGCGGGAAGCCATGTATGAAAATATTCAGACATTTTCTTTTTCCAATATTGACAAATTCAGTACGGCAGGACTTGTCACACGTATGACGACGGATGTGACCAATATCCAAAATGCCTATCAGATGATTTTGCGTATGTGTATGCGCGCGCCGGCCAGTTTGATCTGCGCCTTGGCTATGGCGTTTTGGATCAATGCAAAAGTCGCCTCTATTTATCTGATTGCGGTCATCTTTTTGGGATGTATCCTGATGCTGATAATCCGGAATGCAATGAAATATTTTGATCAGGTATTCCGGAAATATGACGATTTAAATGCCAGCGTACAGGAAAATGTCACCGGCATTCGGGTGGTTAAAGCCTTTGTCCGGGAGGATTATGAGATCGGACGTTTTCATAAGGCAAGCGGCAATTTATATCAGATGTTTTTAAAAGCGGAGTCCATTGTGGCGTGGAATGCGCCGGTCATGCAGTTTACCGTCTATGCCTGTATCCTTGGCATAAGCTGGCTGGGCGCGCATATGATTGTGCAGGGCAGTCTGACGACAGGGGAGCTGATGAGCCTTTTGACGTACTGCATGAATATCCTGATGAGCCTGATGATGCTGTCGATGGTATTCGTTATGATTACGCTCAGTATGGCGAGCGCGGAGCGTATTGCGGAGGTTCTGGATGAAAAAGCGGATTTGGTCAATCCAAAAGACGCAGACTTTACGGTGCCGGATGGAAGCATTGCATTTGAAAATGTGTCGTTTGGCTATCAGAAAAATCATGAACGTCCTGTGCTTTCCGGCGTCAACCTGAAGATTCGAGCCGGAGAGACCATTGGGATTATCGGCGGAACGGGGAGCGCGAAAACCAGTCTGGTCAATTTAATCAGCCGCCTCTACGATGTGACGGAAGGCAGTGTGAAAGTAGGGGGCAAGGATGTCCGAACCTACGATGTGGAAACGCTGCGCAATGAAGTCTCGGTTGTTTTGCAGAAAAACGTGCTCTTTAGCGGGACCATTTTGGAAAACCTGCGTTGGGGCGATAAAAACGCCAGCGAAGAGGATTGCAAACGCGCCTGCGAGCTGGCCTGCGCAGACGAGTTTATCCAAAAAATGCCCGACCAATATCAAACCTATATAGAACAGGGTGGAGCCAATGTTTCCGGCGGGCAAAAACAGCGCCTATGCATTGCCAGAGCGTTGTTAAAAAAGCCGAAGATCCTGATTTTAGACGACAGCACCAGCGCGGTGGATACGGCGACGGACGCCCGGATACGTCAGGCTTTTGCCCAGGAGATTCCGAATACGACAAAACTGATCATTGCGCAGCGTATTTCAAGTATTCAAAGCGCAGATCGCATTATCGTGATGGATAACGGATGCGTCCATGGATTTGGGACGCATCAGGAATTGATGGAAACAGATGAGATTTACCGTGACGTATACGAGTCGCAGATGAGCGGCAAAGGGGATTTTGATGAAAACGGAGGTGATTTGTAATGCCGGGACCAATGCATGCAAAAAGACTTCCCCCAGGTGGGAAAAACAAAATTAAAAATCCGGGGAAACTGTTAAAGAGGCTGCTTGCCTATGTGTGGAAAAATTATGCCGTTGCCTGTGTGATCGTGGTCGTCTGTATTTTTATCAGCGTGTTATCGAATGTACAGGGAACCTTGTTTTTAAAAACGTTAATTGACGTTTATATTCTGCCGTTGATCGGAAGCGAAAATCCGGATTTTTCCGGTTTGCTACAGGCGATTGTACGAGTCGGGAGTTTTTATGCAGTCGGCGTCGGCTCGACCTTTGCATATACCAAGATTATGATCTATGTGACGCAGGGGTCGCTCAGGCGTCTGCGGGACGACTTGTTTGCCCATATGGAAAAACTGCCCATTCGCTATTTTGACACAACTTCCCATGGCAATATTATGTCTGTTTATACGAACGATATCGATACGCTGCGCCAGATGGTCAGCCAGAGCATACCGCAGCTTTTATCGAGCGCGATTACGATTATATCTGTGTTGGCCAGCATGATTCGGCTCAATATCCCGCTTACGGCAGTGACTCTGGTCATGGTTGCCCTGATGCTGTTTGTGACGAAAAAGATTGCCGGATTAAGCGGCAGCTATTTTATCGATCAGCAGGTCAATATCGGGAAAGTAAACGGCTATATTGAGGAGATGATGGAAGGGCAGAAGGTCGTGAAGGTATTCTGTCATGAAGAGGAGAGCAAGGAGAAATTTAAAGAGTTAAATGAAGCGTTGTTTGACAGCGCATACCAGGCCAATCAATTTGCCAATATCCTGATGCCGCTCAACGCTCAGATGGGGAATATCAGCTATGTGCTCTGTGCATTGGTGGGCGGGGCGCTGGCGCTAAACAACTTAACCGGCCTTACCGTGGGCGGCCTGGCCAGCTTTTTGACCTTTAATAAAAGCTTTAATATGCCGATTAACCAGGTGAGCCAGCAGTTAAACAGTATCGTAATGGCTATGGCGGGCGCCCAGAGGGTATTTGCCCTGTTGGATGAAACGCCGGAAACGGATGAAGGGTATGTAACGCTTGTCAATGCAAAAGAAGAAAACGGCGCGTTGACGGAAACGACGGAACGTACCGGGATTTGGGCCTGGAAGCATTTCCATAAAGACAGCGGGACGACAGACTATGTCCGTCAGCAGGGGGATTTGGTTCTGGATGGCGTGGATTTTGGCTATACGGAAGAAAAAACGGTGCTGCATGACATCAAGCTATATGCGAAGCCAGGCCAGAAAATTGCCTTTGTCGGTTCCACAGGAGCGGGCAAGACGACGATTACAAACTTGATCAACCGCTTCTATGATATATCAGACGGTAAAATTCGTTATGACGGGATCAATATCAATAAAATTAAAAAAGACGATCTCAGGCATTCCCTGGGTATGGTGTTACAGGATACGCATTTATTTACCAATACGGTTATGGAGAATATTCGATATGGCAGACTGGAAGCCACGGATGAAGAGGTCATTGCAGCGGCAAAGCTGGCCAATGCAGACGGATTTATCCGGCGTCTGCCGCAGGGTTATCAAACGGTGCTGCATGGGGACGGCGCAAGCTTAAGCCAGGGGCAGCGTCAGCTCCTTGCGATTGCCCGCGCAGCAGTCGCGGATCCGCCGGCGTTGATTTTGGATGAAGCGACAAGCTCTATCGATACGAGGACAGAGCGGATCGTGCAGGACGGCATGGATAAACTGATGCAGGGGCGCACGACCTTTGTCATTGCACATAGGCTTTCCACAGTAAAAAACAGCGACTGCATCGTTGTTTTAGAGAACGGGCGCGTGATTGAAAAAGGAACGCACGACGAACTATTAGAAGAAAAAGGAAAATATTATCAGCTTTATACCGGCAACAGCATTGCGTAGCGTTGAAAACGGGGAAAGGAAATCAAGACAATGGGACTAACAATCAGGCCAAGGCGTTTGAGGGCAAACGAACAGTTGAGGAAAATGGTCAGGGAAACCCGGATGGATAAATCTTCCCTGATCTATCCAATGTTTCTGGTGGAAGGGGAAAATATCAAAGAAGAAATTCCATCCATGAAAGGACAGAGCCGTTATAGCGTGGATCGGATGGGGGAAAAGCTCGAAGAGCTGGCCGAAGCGGGCGTGATGGCTGTGATGTTTTTTGGGATTCCGGGGAAAAAAGACGAAATCGGGAGTGTGGCGTATGCGCAGGACGGCGTTGTGCAGCGGGCCTTTGCAAAGGCCCGGCGGGATTTCCCCCAAATGTATCTGATTGGGGATGTATGCCTCTGTGAATATACCTCCCATGGACATTGCGGCGTGCTCTGCGGCCAGGATGTCGATAATGACAGGACATTGGAGCTTTTGGCCAAAACAGCCGTTTCCCAGGCGCAGGCAGGCGCGGATATGGTGGCTCCTTCCGATATGATGGACGGACGGGTGGCCGCTATCCGGGCGGCTTTAGATCGGGAAGGGTATGCCCATACGCCGATTATGTCCTATGCAGCCAAATTCGCTTCGGCTTTTTACGGCCCGTTTCGCGTGGCGGCGGAAAGCGCGCCTGCTTTTGGCGATCGCAAGACGTATCAGATGGATTTTCATAACCGGCGGGAGGCGATCAAAGAGGCGTTGTTGGACGTTCGGGAAGGTGCGGATATTGTGATGGTCAAACCGGCTATGGCCTATGGGGATTTGATTCGGGAAATCCGGGAACGCGTGGATATACCGGTAGCGGCCTATAGCGTGAGCGGGGAGTATGCGATGGTTCAGGCGGCGGCGTCCGCAGGGTATATTGATTCCGAACGGGTGATGTGCGAAATGGAGGCGTCCGCATATCGGGCGGGCGCGGATATTTATATTACCTATTTTGCGCAGGAATTGGCCGGCTGTATCGATCGGGGCATGATTGGGTAACCCATATTTTTAAAAAAAGGTATTGTAAAAATTTTTCTTTATGTTATAATACCTTTGTAAGCAGATATAGTATATCGGTAGTACATCAGCTTCCCAAGCTGAGGGGGTGGGTTCGACTCCCATTATCTGCTTTGGTATTTGAAGTCTGGCAATCGTGATTTGTGGATAATTCTACGACGTGTTCCGGACTTTTTTTTGTACTATATTTTATTAGAAACTATTAATATGGAAAAGTAAGGGGAAGAGAATTATGGTGATACAACATAATTTACAGGCAGCGAATGCAAACAGAATGTTCAAAAGCGTGACATCGAAACAATCGGAATCTATCAAAAAACTGTCATCCGGCTATCGGATTAACAGTTCGGCGGATGATGCGGCGGGTCTTGCAATATCCGAAAAAATGCGTTATCAGATTCGGGGATTACTGAAAGCTACCGATAATACGCAAGATGGGGTGTCTTTGATTCAAATTGCGGAAGGTGCGCTGGGAGAGGTTCATACGATGCTGCAAAGAATGAACGAATTGGCGACACAGGCGGCAAGTGATACCAATACATCCCTCGATCGGGAACATATCAAAAGTGAAATCGATCAATTGGGGTTGGAGATTGATCGCATTGCCAGTACAACAGAATTTAATTCCATGAATTTATTGGACGGTTCTTTTCGGAATAAAAATCTTCAGGTAGGCGCGTTGGCCGAACAAGGCATTAAAATTGACATCAGGGCGATGGACACGCACGGATTGGGACTGTCGTTGGATTTTGGCATCCCAAGTGACATTGATATTATATTGGGAAGAGTGCCTTCCATCGACTATATAGAGGGTACGGATGAGAGGGATACCGCTTATCCAGGCGTGCAGGCATCCCTAGTGGGGACAACGAACAAAAGCCATTATATTCCGGCGCAGTGTCTTTTTATCGATTCCTACCAGAATGCTGGAAGGAGTATGAAATTAATTCAAAATGCGGTCAAATTGGTTTCACAGATGCGATCGAGACTGGGCGCCACGCAAAATCGCCTGGAGCATACGGTGGCCAATCTGGATATTTCTGCGGAAAATACAAGCGCGGCAGAGTCAAGAATTCGCGATACCGATATGGCGCAGGAAATGGTCGCATACGGCACGCATCAGGTGTTGGCGCAGGCAGGGCAGTCCATGCTTGCACAGGCCAATCAAACCCCACAGGGTGTTTTAAGCCTTTTGCAGTAAGGCCTTTTGGTTGAAAAAACAAAAAATGATTGAGGATTCAATGTAGAGGCGGCAAATGGTATGTAATATGCATTTGCCGCCGTTTGGTTTAAAAAGGAGTGAGAGGATGCAATTAATTGAATATGCGAAGTGCAGTACCTGTAAAAAAGCCAAAAATTGGCTGGATGAAAAAGGGATCTCCTATGAGACGCGCCCGATCAAAGAGGAGAACCCTACCGCGGAAGAATTAAAAGAATGGCATCGAAAGAGCGGCTTGCCATTGAAACGCTTTTTTAATACCAGCGGACTTCTCTATAAAGAACAGGGTTTAAAAGATAAGCTGCCCAATATGGACGAAGAAGAGCAGTATCGGCTTTTGGCAACGGATGGGATGTTGGTCAAACGGCCGATTTTGCTTGCCGGGGATGTGATTTTGGTTGGGTTTAAAGAAAAAGAATGGGATGAAAAAATAACGAACGGTTAAAAAAATTGCCTGAAAATTAAAATATGTTCAATACCAGGCATCCGGATCTTCTGCTATGATTATTATACAAGGCCTTGATATCAGAAAAAGGAGAGATTGTCATGCAGATTCATGAGGTGATTCGAAATAGGCGCAGGACGCTTGGATTGACGCAGGAGCAGATGGCGCATTGTCTTGGCGTGACGGCCCCCGCCGTCAACAAATGGGAAAAGGGCATCACATATCCGGATATTACGCTTTTGCCGTCGCTGGCTCGCCTGTTAAAAACAGATTTGAATACGCTGTTATGTTTTCAGGAAAATCTGACGAAAGACGATATTGTCGTTTTCCTGAATGAAATTGTAGAAACTGCAAAAAAAGAAAAGACGGCCGGTGTAAAACAGGCATTTGTGCAGATACAAAAAAAGGTCATGGAGTATCCGGCTCATGCGGAGCTTTTATACCAGCTTGCCACCGTGTTGCGGGGACTTTTACTGATGTTTCCCTGTGAAAACGATGTTCGTGCCAAGTGCGACAGCTATATCCGGGAATTATATGGACGCGTTGCGGAAGGGGACGATTTGTCGTATGCAAACCGGGCCAGGTACGCGCTTGCGTCAGAGAGTATACAAAAAGGGGAATATCAAGAGGCGGAGGCGTTGATTGCCATGCTGCCGGATTACGACCCCCTGGATAAACGCGGACTTTTAATTTTGCTTTATATGCAGCAAAAGAAAAGCCAGGAAGCTTCGGAATTGTTGGAGAAGAAGCTTAATGCGTCTATTCAGGAGGTATTTTTGATGCTCGATCAGCTTGCAACTGTTGCTGTTTGGGAAAACGATATGAAACGAGCCTGGGAGCTGGCCAGTTATGCGGGCAGATTGATGGAAATTTATCAATGGGAATATAGCGCCTGTACAGTGGCAATGAGCGTTGCTATTGAAGCGCAGGATGCAGACAAATGCCTGGCTCTGCTGGAAAAAATGCTGGCGTCCCTGTCCAGACCTTGCCAAATGGCCGATTCGGTTTTATATGCCCATTCTAATAAAACAGGCTCCGGCATAGAATCCGGAGCCGCCATATTAAGAGTTCTGCTTGATAGTGTAAAGCAGGATGATAAATTTGCATTTTTACGGGAACGGAAGGAATTTAGAGAGCTGATCCAGCAATACGAAAACCTTCCGCCCAAAAGTCCCTGACAATTACGCAGCGTTGGCAGCCGTATCTTTGCTGTACAGCAATTTCAGTATAATCGGCGTGAAAACGCTGGAAGCGATAATCAACAGAATGACTGCGGTAAAGTATTCGGAAGTTAAGAGTCCGACAGACAGTCCTTTTTGCGCTACAATCAAGGCGACTTCTCCTCTGGTCATCATCCCCACGCCGATTTTGACACTGTCCGGTATGGAAAATTTACAAAACCGGGCCATCAGGCCGCAGCCGATAATTTTGGTGACCAGGGCGACGATGACGAAGGCAGCGGAGAACAACAGTATGCTGCCGTTTAAATGGTCAATGCTCGTTTTAAATCCGATGCTGGCAAAGAAGATAGGGCCAAACATCATGTAGGAGCTGATTTCCATTTTTTGATCTATGTACGAAGAATCCTGAATCGAACAAAGGATCACGCCTGCCACATAAGCGCCCGTGATATCTGCAATGCCAAAGAAATGTTCTGCGGCATAGGCAAAGAAAAAACAAAGCGCAAGGCTTAAAATAGGGATTCGTTGGGTATGAGGATATCGTTCATCCAGTTTTTTAAAGATCCGGAATACGATGATACCAGCCGCAAATGCCATGAGAAAGAAAAGCAGCGTAGATACGACAACGCTTCCGGGATTGGAATCCGGGTTTTTAAAGCCGATAACAAATGTCAAAACAATAATGCCGATGACATCGTCAATAATGGCTGCGCTTAAAATCGTAGTCCCGACTTTTCCTTTTAGTTTACCCATTTCTTTTAAAGATTGTACGGTGATGCTGACGCTGGTGGCCGTCATAATGACGCCGATAAAGACAGCTGTATAAAATTTGTCGGAACCCCAGGGGGCGGCTCCATAGAATCCCATATATAACAGTGTGCCGCCGATCAAAGGAATAAAGACGCCTGCACAGGCGATCAAAAATGCGACGAGACCGGTTTTCATCAATTCTTTTAAATCCGTTTCAAGGCCCGCAGAAAACATTAACAGTACGACGCCGACTTCCGCCATCTGTACTAAAAAGTCCGACTGCTGCACCAGTCCAAGCACGCTTGGGCCGATTAAGAGTCCGGCGATAATTTCTCCGACGACTTGCGGCGCCTTGCATTTTCTGGCCAGAATGCCAAATAATTTTGCAAAAATAATAATGATTGCCAAATCTTTAAATACGTTGTATGCTTCCATATTGCTCCCTCACTTTTTATTTATCGTTTGACTATTGTTTGCTTCAACAACTAATTATATCACAAATTTTTTGATGGTAAAGTTTTTTTTGCTTTTCAACGTACCCTTTTTATTATATACTGTGTGGTACTGAATGTGACAAAAATGGCGAAAGGAAAGACGGAGGGTGCAAAATGTGGTTGGCAGATGGTTGGAAGGACTATGAAGTGTTGGATTGTTCCGGCGGTGAGAAGCTGGAACGTTGGGGAGATTATGTGCTGGTACGTCCGGATCCCCAGGTGATTTGGAATACGCCAAAAACCCATAAGGGATGGAAACGCAGAAATGCGCATTACCATCGGAGCAGCCAGGGGGGCGGCGAGTGGGAATTTTTTGATCTGCCCAAGCAGTGGAGTATCCGATATCGAAAATTGACGTTTCAGTTAAAGCCGTTTCGGTTTAAGCATACCGGACTGTTTCCGGAACAGGCAGTCAACTGGGATTGGTGTGCGGATAAAATCCGCAGGGCGGCAGGGCCGGTGAAAGTTCTGAATTTATTTGCCTATACTGGCGGGGCTACGCTTTCAGCGGCGGCGGCAGGGGCGCAGGTGACACATGTGGACGCGTCAAAGGGGATGGTTGCGTGGGCAAAAGAAAACGCGGCGGCTTCCGGACTCGGGAATGCTCCGATACGGTGGTTGGTGGATGACTGCGTCAAATTTGTAGAACGGGAGATTCGGCGCGGGAATGTCTACGACGCAATTATTATGGATCCGCCTTCTTATGGACGGGGGCCAAAAGGGGAGGTATGGAAGATTGAAGAGTTAATTCATGATTTGATACGGCTGTGCCGCCGTTTGCTGTCCGACGAACCGTTGTTTTTTTTGGTCAATTCCTATACGACCGGTTTGCAGCCAGCTGTGTTGGCATATATGCTGCATATGGAGTTGAAACAGTATTCCGGTATGGTGACGGCGGATGAAATCGGATTGCCAGTGAAGGCAACCGGATTGACGCTTCCGTGCGGCGCGGCCGGAAGGTTTGAACGAATTGGATATTAGAATGAATATAGAAGTCCGGCCCGAGCGTGGCCGGCTTTTTTTGTTGTATCGAAAGGCCATGTCTGGTCGGGAATCCGTACGTTTACTTGAAAAGCAGACAATGGACTTTAAATATGCACAGTGCATATAATAGGTGCAAATCGAAAATTACGAGTCCCAGACATTCCAGCCAGGCGTTTCCAGTGTTATAATAACAATACGTTTGACAAAAGACAAAAAATGATAAAAAATGACAAAAAGGGACAAAAGAGGAAAAAGGTATGTTACGGATAGCAATATGTGATGATGTAGTGGAACAGACATTTCTGCTACAACAATATATTCGTGAGTACTGTGAAGAGAACAGTGTTGAATATAAGTTATATGTGTATACGACAGGGGTTCAGTTGCTTTCTAAGGCGGAACGGTTGGATATTATCTTTTTGGATATTGAAATGCCCAATTTGGATGGGATTGAAACGGGCAGGGAAATTCGTGCAAAAAACAACTCCTGCCGAATTATTATGGCAACGGTGATGATAGAACGCATGAAAGAAGCCTTTTTTATTGAAGCGTTTCGATTTATTGTTAAGCCATTTGAAAAACCGGAAGTATATGAGGCGATGGATGCCTGTATGAAAAAAGTGTTAGGGAGCGGCAGCATTTCTTTGTATTATAACCGAAACGAATATGAGGTGCATCAAAGCGAGATTCAGTATGTGGTGACGTATGACAGCTATTGCGAATATAAGGTCAAGGATAAGATGCTGCGGAGTGAAGCGTCCTTGAGGGAATTGGAGTATCAACTGGATCAAAGGTTGTTTTACCGCGTTCATCGTAAATATATTGTCAATATGGCTCAGGTGCAATCATACAAAGATGGAGTGATCCATATGCGTGATGTGGAGCTTCCGGTTTCCAGACGCAGGAAAAAAGATTTTGAGCAGGCGTTTATGGAGTTTGATTTGAAATATCGCTGAGGATTGGTATGGGGATTTGGATTTTTTGCGGGATTTATGTATTAGAGTTGATTTGTTATCAATTAGGCCTTCGGCTGCTATTTGCAGTACGAATGAAAGCCAGCGTCTGGATATTCGCGGGGTTTTTCATTCCAGTTTTGGTCGGGATCGTGCCGATGGATGTGGCCGGCAAGAATGTATTGATTACCTTGGGTGTAATTGGCGTGATGTTTTTGTCGATGGAAGGTAGGGCGGTGGAGAAAGGAATACAATTGGTTCTTACTCTGCTTTTATTAATATGTGTAGATGATTTTTTTATCCGTCCTCGTCTGCAAATTGTAGTGCTCAATTACAAAGAGTATGTGGAAAATTTTGTTTATTTAAAAATCAAATGTTATACGGTTATAAGTGTTTTTGGTTTGAATTTTATTAAAGTAAAATGGCGTAAAGTCAAACATAAAAACCCCCATATTAATGCAGGAATTTATTTAATATTAGGTATAATAGCTGTTTCAATGTTATTCTGTTTAGCCGTTTTAAATCAGTTAGTTGCATATTTACCAAATGATAAATGGATTGTATTTTGTAATCTTGTTAATTTTGCAATTCATATTAGTATATTTTTTCTTGTGGTTTTTGTGCTTTATATTAAAAACACTCAAGAACGGATGGAACAATTGTTAAAAACAGAGCGTTTTTTGAAAGTAGCACAAGTGAAGTATTATGAACATGCATTAAAAAAGGAAATGGATACACGAAAATATCGACATGATATGGTCAATCATCTTACATATGTTTGGAATATTTTAGATAATAATAAAATTGATGATGCTAAAAAATATTTGGAGAATATTTTGGGTGGATTTAAGGCAATTCAAAGAACATATTATATTACTGGTAATGAGATGGTAGATACCATAATGAATTATTTCTTTGGTATGTTGCCCAAAAATGTAATGATTAAAATAAAAGGGAGATGTCCAGTAAAAATAGCAGTAGACGATATAGATATATGTACAATTTTTTCTAATATTTTTCAGAATGCAGTAGAAGAAATTTTAGAGAGCCATATGATAGACGCAAGTATTATGGTTGAAGTGCAGAAAGGGAAGCAATATGTTAAATATAGTGTGAGAAATACATATTTAATCAGAAATAAAGAAAACGTCATTACTGCAAATGGTTTGCCCAAAACACATAAAGGTGATAAGTGTGATCATGGTATTGGAATGTTAAATATTAAAGAAGCAATTGAAAGAAATTATGGGAAATTTGAATGGAGTCAGGATGAGCATTTTTTTTGTGTAGTTATTATTTTACCAATCAGATAATATCCACTTAGGGTGTTAATTAACCGTTCGCGGAGCCTTGATAGTATAGTTTACAACGAACCTCTACTCTATCTATATAGCCTTGTTGGAAGGGCGTTTATAGGTAGAGGGGGTGTTGTTCATGGGTATTATGATGTTTAGCGTTTTAGATGAACTCGCAAGATGGATTCTTAGGATTTTAGCCTAGTGGCAGTAGCATACGAAATGAATCATCGGGTGTTCTTTTCCGCATACGAAATGGACACCCGGAATTTTGTTCTAAATTCGAATGAAGATTAAAAATTAATATAAATAAAAGGGACTAAATGATGACCACACAGGAAGCGAGAGAAGTTTTTCAAAAATATGACTGCTCCTATTTTTTGATGTGTACAAGGAATTATCCGGTTTATATACAATACAGACAACTTGAAATTCCTAAAATACAAGAAGAAGTGTGGAAGAATGAAAAAATCCAAATGTTATACACGGAAATATGGAGAACCGGGGACTACCGGTTATTTATCAGAATGTATGGAATTGCCGTTGAGTTTCGGGATTATGAGAAGTTATGTTTGGTATTGGAAGCGTTGAGACGTATTAGACCGCCGTTGAATGCAAAACAGCGCATTGAGATTGCAGAAACCATCTTAGGGAATCGTTTGCCGGGGACCCGGGCGGGATTGGTTTACTGGGCGTTTGACAATAAACAGTTAGGAGCTGCCATTATGTTGGCGGATCAGGCGCTTCAGTGTCTGGATTTACAAGGTATTACAGACCTTAAATTAGAACAGAGGATTCAGCGGGGCAGGCGGGTTGGCAAAAAGCTGATTAAAGAACTGGGATTAAATTTTACTCAGAGAGAATTACAGGAATATGGCTGTTGATTATAAATTTTTAGGCATAAAAGCATTGAATCTGGAAATATTTCATTGTATAATAACACGAAAAGTGAAATGTCCCACAAAAGAAAGGAACATACAATGATTGATTTAAAATTCTTAAGGGAAAATCCAGATATCGTAAAGCAGAATATCAAAAACAAATTTCAGGATCACAAGCTGCCGCTTGTCGATCAGGTCATCGAGTTAGACGCTCAATCCCGCAAAGTAAAACAGGAAGCGGATACGCTGCGCGCTAACCGCAATGCCATTTCCAAGCAGATTGGCGCATATATGGGGCAAGGCAAAAAAGACGAGGCTATGGCTTTAAAAGAACAGGTGCAAAAGGACGCCGAACGTTTGGCGGATTTAGAGGCCAGGGAGCGGGAGTTGCAGGAACAAGTCACCAAAATTATGATGACGATTCCCAATATCATCGATCCGTCTGTTCCGATTGGGGAAGATGACGGCAGCAATGTAGAATTGGAACGGTTTGGAGAGCCTAAGACGCCCGATTTTGAAATTCCATACCATACGGATATTATGGAAAAATTAAACGGGATTGATTTAGACGCAGCCGGAAGAGTGGCAGGCAACGGCTTCTATTATTTGATGGGTGATATTGCAAGGCTTCATTCCGCAGTGATTTCCTACGCGCGGGATTTTATGATTGACCGTGGTTTTACGTATTGTGTGCCGCCGTTTATGATTCGAAGCAATGTCGTATCCGGCGTTATGAGTTTTGATGAAATGGAATCCATGATGTATAAAATCGAAGGCGAAGATCTGTACTTGATTGGTACATCGGAGCATTCGATGATTGGTAAATTTATCGATACCATTCAGGAAGAAGAAAAGCTTCCTTATACGCTGACCAGTTATTCTCCATGCTTCCGGAAGGAAAAAGGCGCGCACGGTATTGAAGAACGCGGCGTATATCGTATCCATCAGTTTGAAAAACAGGAGATGATTGTCGTATGCAAGCCGGAGGAGTCTATGGCTTGGTATAATAAGCTGTGGAAAAATACCGTGGATTTATTCCGCAGTCTGGATGTTCCGGTACGTACCCTGGAATGCTGTTCCGGGGATTTGGCAGATTTAAAGGTCAAATCCTGCGATGTGGAGGCATGGTCTCCCAGGCAGCAAAAATACTTTGAAGTGGGGAGTTGTTCCAATTTAGGCGACGCTCAGGCAAGGCGTTTAAAGATCCGCATCAAAGGCAAAAACGGAAAATATTTTGCGCATACACTGAATAATACGGTAGTGGCTCCTCCAAGGATGCTGATCGCGTTTTTGGAAAATAATCTCAATGCGGACGGAAGCGTCAATATTCCGGAAGCTCTGCAACCGTATATGGGTGGGAAAACAAAAATAGGATAGATTTGGATTTAGAATCAGCCGGGGATACCTCCGGCTTTTTTGTTTTAGGCAAAAACCTGCTTTGCAGGATTCTTTGTTTTTTTTGAAACTTTTTGGGTTTCTGATTCGTATTATTGTTGAAGAAGGAGCGCGTTATGGAAATACAAAGACAGTTGGAGGGATATTTTCAGATATATTACCCTGCTTGTTACCGTGTGGCTTTTTCCATGTTAAAAAACCATGCGGATGCGGAGGATATTGCACAGGAAACCCTTTTGCGCTTGTTTTTGTATCAGCCTGAGTTTAAGAATGCGGAGCATGAAAAAGCCTGGATGATACGGACGGCTATCAACCTATGTAAGGATCTGCTCAAGAGCAAATGGCATAAGACGACCGTTGGTATAGAATCCGTGCCAGAAGAGGGTCGCTTGGTTTTTCAAGCGCCCTATCTGGAGGAAGATGATACGCTTTGGGCTGTATTGGAACTGCCGGATCGGTATAAGAACTGCCTGTACCTGTTTTATTATGAAGATTATTCTATTCGGGAAATAGCAGAAATCTTAGAGGAGCCTGAAAATACGGTCAAAACCAATTTAAGGCGCGGACGGGAAGCGTTAAAACAGTTATTAGGGGAAAGGAGCTAGTGAGATGTCATTAAATAGTGTTAATGGAAAAACGCCATATCCGATGGCAGGCTATCAGCAGAGTCAGAAGCCGAAACGAAACGCCTATGAGAATTTTTCGGGCAGCGTATTTGGCGCTGGCGCCAGGACAAAGAGCCGGCCGAGGACAGCGTCGGAAAATACTGCGGGCGTTCAGATGGATTACCGCTATGGAAGAGTGACGGCGGAACTGCTATTGCAAAAAAAGGGCAGGGCAGATATGGGAGCCGTTGAGGAATGCGACGTACGTTATATCAGTTATCATGAGAGCGATTATATCAAGCTTTATCTGGCGGACGGATATACTTTAAAAGCCAAAGCCGATCCGG
>CAOJLW010000008.1 GCA_948438565.1 uncultured Lachnospiraceae bacterium
CTTGCACGCGTTTTCCAACAGGATGGCAACGTCAAACGACAGCTCCTGTTTAGCATAATAATCTAAGGCTGCCTGTAAGGCTTCCGGTTCCATATTTTTATATCCGTTTAGTCCCTGCGTTTGGGATTTGTCAATCGTGGTTGGGAGCTCGACGTTTAAAAGCTCCTCTCCGTCCTCTAAGCGATAAGAATGGCTCAGACTGTCCGGATTTGGCTCCCATCGGGAAACGGTTGTGCCGTCGCTTAAGGTATAGGCGTCTTTTTGTGTCATCGTATATTCGTTGGGATCTGATTCTTTCCCGCATCCTGCCATCAGGAATGTGGCGCTCAGGATGAAAACAAACGACAGATATTTTTTCATAGTAACCTCCTAGCGGATTTGTGATAATATATTCGGATCTTTTATTTTATTGTCCTCTGCAAATAACAGGATTTTGGACATAATTTCGGCTGTTTTTGGATCGTCGTCTACAAATGGCAGGAAAATCCGTCCCCGATGCTGCGAATGCACTGGAATGACAAACAGCATGGCGTTGCCCATCTGATGCACGACGCCGCTTCCCAAGTGCACCGTGTACTCTCCCAACGTCCCATGGATAATGGCTAAATTGCCTTCCAGCCGGACGTTGTCCAATCCGAACAGGTCAAGGCTACAGGATGCGATGGCTCTGCGCATTTCGATGGTCGAGTGGCTGGTTTCCGGATCGACGCCGCCCGCGTGCGCAACGCTGACGGCCAAATCTACATCACGCATCACTTCACTGTAGATAATATCCGGAATTTCTTTGATTTTCAGCCGTTTGCCGGTTTTTCGATCCGAGAATACGACCCATTCCAAGGTTGGCGCTTCGATATCGCTTGGGGAAAACCAGTCCGCCATAGCATAAATTTGCGCCACAATATTTTCTTTGTAATAGACTTTTTGCAGTCCGTCGTCATAGTCGGCCACCCAGCGCCGTCCCCGCAGCGCTCCCACTGTTTTCTGCGGCTGGATTTGGTTGCCGGAAAAGAGCATGGACTCTTCTTTTTCCAGCTCTTCCGAAAGCTTCACGTACAATTCACGAAAGACCTGTTTAAACGGCTGTTTGAGCTGTTTGTCAAACAACAGTTTTTGATAGTCGTGCCAGTGGCCGCTTTGGTACAGGTCAAACGGATGAGCAATCCAAAGAGAATCTTCCGGTTGGAGCGGGACAGTATGGCCCGCATAATCCGTCAGTCCCTGCTCCGTTAAAAATCCCAGACGGCTGTTTTTTGCGGCCGCATCGGCGTCTGCGGCAGGCGTCAGGACCAACGGTTTGACGATGGGACAAACGACGGGGTTTTGATACATCTCCAGCAATTCCCAGACTTCAAAGGCCGTCCGATCTTCCATGGCCTGTTCGAGCATTTGCCGGGTACGGCTGTATTGATCCTTTAATTGCTTGTGGACAGCCTGGTATTGCAGCGTCAGGCTGTGTTTTTTGTATTTGGCCGGGATGGATTTTAACGCTTTGCCATTTTTGCGGCATTTGAGCGCGCTCTTTCCGTTTTGATCAACGGCAATCATCAGCTCGATTTCCGGCGCCTCTTCGAGGGATTGCCAATCGAAGAAGGAAACGGATGTTTCGGCCAGTTTGTTTTCCATGCGCAGGATCAAGCGGGTTACATCTGTAAAACCGGCATTGACGCTTAAGTTACGGAGCGCGATATCTACGGCGCGTCCCTCGCTGGCACGCCGCTGCGCGCCGAACTGGCGGCTTTCTTTTTTGTATTGCTGGATAAACTGGTAGCGATCCAGCAGATCGGCCTCCCGTTTTTGTTTGTCGGCGGGAAGCGGTAAAAGGCCGATGCTCATCAACAGATCTTTGTTGCGTTTGGCGCAAATTTCCTGTTTTAACGTTTCTTTGTCGGTCTTGCCAAGAGCCGCGTCCGCATACTTTCTGGCGCGTCCATGAGCTGTTCCGCTCGAAGAGTATTTGGCGGCGTCATACAGGAGTTTGAAGTTTTTTTCTCCCAGCTTCTCATAGGCTTCAAAAAACCAGTGGATGTCGAACGCCCCGTCTCTAAGTTCTTCCGGGGACAGCGGGGTATATTTGGCTACCGTTGAGAGGATCTGCTCGTCGGACAGCTCGCTGGTATGCGCCATAAAATAGTAGCAGGCGCTTGCAAATCCGGGCAGCTTTAAATATTCTTCCAATAGGGGAATCCACTGTTCGGCGTACATCGCAAGCTCGGCAAGACGTTTTTTGGTAATATCAGACGTCTGTAGGGCCGCGGCCAAATCCTCTGCCGTTTCGTCGGGATTTGGCATACTGATTTTCAGTAAATGGCTTAAAACCGCCTGACGGTCGGAGGAGGAAGAATAGTAGCTCATGCCTCTTTGCAGCGGATCGCTGCCCAGAGCCGTCAATATCTGGATCATGTAATCAATGCCGTAGATGATCTGGATGGAGTGGATATATTCGGAGAACGGCGTAGGCTGCTCCCCGCGTTTGAGCTCTACCTTTAAAACAGGCGGTACGATTTCCCGGTAAATCTGATGGGCAAGCGCCATGGCGGGCAGTTCGTCTCCAAAGGCGTCAAAGCGGTATTTGCCATCCACAGGCTTTATGACCTGGCGGCCAAAAAATGCGTTTAATCCGGATACGCGGGCCTTCCGGAAGGATATCGGGCCTTTTTGCTCTACGGCGCTGGCCGGTTCTAAAATACTGCCCAAGCTTAAAAAGGTAAATATCGCTTTGTAGAACAGATCGATATCCCAGAAACCGCGGACATAACACTGTACGTAGTCGGAGAGGAACAGGTAGCGGTCGGTATAACTTTGGTAGGGAGGCAGCGTTTCGCGGGCAGTCTGCTCTTGATAGTACTGCTGGAGACGAAAACGCAGCGTAAACGCGCTGCCCCATTCCGTATCTGAGGCATGGGAGAGCCACGCGCGCATATCGTCAAAAATCGGCAGATTGGCTGCGCGTTTGGTATAAGAGATAATTTCTCCGTTCCAGCGTTTTTCACTGACGGTAAAAAAGTCGTTGGACGTATCCAAAATTGCAAGCAGCTTGGCCATGCCGCACAGTCCCCAGTGCGCTAAAAGGTTTTGGGGGACGTATTGGCGAAACAGCACGTTGATAACGGTACGCGCCTGGGAGCCGTAACGGAGTCCCTGTATCAGATTGGAAAACGGAGGCTTTTTTAACAGTCCGTTTCCAAATGCCTTTTTATACAGCGTCAGGTTTTTTTGATAGTCCGCGCGTCTGGCGCGGCACTGCTGGTAGAGGAAAACCTCTAAGAGCAGCTGCGGCGTTTTGATTTCCTGTTGATAGAAGGTTTCCCACAGGCTGCGGAACGGATAGGCGTCTAAAGGTTCCATATTCGAGTCGCCGTCTATCCGGCGAGAGCGTTCGAGTTCGGCGCCAAGCGTCAAATCCCGTTCCCAGGCTGTCTGATAAGTCAAATCGCGATTGGCTTCTATCAAAGCGTTTAAGGATTCCATAACGCGGATGCAGTCGTTTTCCTTATGAGTAAAAAGGCCGGATGCAAGCTGTGCGTCCGCTTCCATGGGCGGAAGCGTGAATTGGCGGTTGACGTCATAAAAGCCGTAGCCGGGCGTATGCAGGATATCCTGCGCTTCGCTTTCCCCGCCGATTAGCTCGTCGAGCAGCACCTGTTCCCTGCCGGTCGACGGAGTAAAATCTTTGAGGCTGGGGACAAGCTGTGCAAACGCTGTGCCGTCCTCTTTTTTGAGCTGTAGCGCAAGGTCGAGCGCACCCATATGGCATGACTCGGATTTGGCGTTTAACAGCCTTTCGATAGACGCCGAAAGCTGTGCGGCGGGTTGTTTTTTCATAAGAGCTAACGTCCCTTCGCGTCCTTTTTTATATTTTAAATTTTTTTCCAGTTTTAGATAGTCTTCTGTGGTCAGCGTCAGCCTTTTTGCCAGTTGATAGGCGGCGCGGTTGGTATATTCTTCGGGGTTATGCATCAGGTCAAACAGTATTTCCCTGCGGACATTGGAAGCAGGGTCGTAAAGGAGTATTTGTGCGGCGCTTGCCCGGCTGGCGCCAGCGTAGCGTCCGCCTTGCCCGATCAAAGGAATCCATGCCGCCGCTTCGTCTAACAGTGACGCATCCTGTAGCATCCAGGCAATCAGACATAATCGTTCGGCAATATCCGATTGCGTCATGGTCACCTGATACCAGGGGAAGATACAAGGGGAAAGCACGATTCCTTTTTTGGGGATTTGTTTTTGCACTTTTTTTAAAATTTGATAAATCTGTTCGGCTTCTTGTCTGTCGTCAAACAGTTCCTCCGGATCCATCGGATGCGGTTTGATCACTTTTTTGGGTGATATCGAATAATAATTGGTGGATTCATCCCGAAGCAGCCGGTAAAAATATGTGGACGTCTGATTCATAAAGCTGCTTAAAAAGCACGCGATCAGCTCGATGTCTTCCGGATAGTTTAAAAGGACTTCTTTTGAGGCCTGCATTTTGAGTTGTTCCATTTGCAGGGAGCGATTAAAATAAGAGGCGGTCATTTTCTGGTTTTTTGTGCCGCGCCGTATTAAGCTTTGGACTTCCCGTACCGCGTCGTCGGCAGAGTAAAATCCGATTGCCCATAGCGCGCAGCTAATGGCGACGGAGTCGTTGGCAGCAAGCTGTTCTTGTCGGAACGCTTCGTCATGCAGGCATTGCCCCATCAGGCGCAATAGTTTTTCACTGATCCGGTCTACGTTTTGTTCGTCAAAAATACCAATCCATGTGCTGACGGCGCGTTTGACCGAAGAATAGCGGATGAGGTTGTGCTCTTCAATAACGGAAAACAGGTGCAGAAACGCCTCCGGCCTGCCGGCGTCCATTGTTTCACAGACTGCCTGTCTGGCGCCCTCCTGGAGTCTGGCCGCCAATAGGAATTTGCCGAGCGTTTCATATAGGCTGGTATTTTTGCACATGACAATGCCGCGTATTAGTTCGTGGCTGATCATGGCCGTATTGCCCTCTCCGAGCAGGATATTTTGGACGGCCTGAATCGTGGCTTCGTTGCCCCGGTCGATTTGTGCAGCCAGGATGCTTGCATAGGCAAACGTCTCTGTCCTGGCGTGATCGTAGATTTCCGGCGTAGTGTTGCCGATCAGGAGATCCGCAAGCGGCACGTCGTAGTAAGCAAGCCTTGTATATGCGCGTAAAAGCTGAACGCTGGCATCCACAAACGGTTCATAGCTGTTGGAACGGAGGCTTCTTCGCTGCCATCCGGCCGTCATTTGAAATTGGTTCATCTGATCGAGCGCATAATAGAATTCTTCCTGTAAATGCTCAGGGACGCAGACAGATACCAAGGCTTGGAGCTCTGTTTGATAGAGCGCGCTTAACGTGCGGTATGTTTCGTCTGCTAAAAGCTGTCGCATCCACGTGCAGGTATCGTGCGGGGTGGAGTAGAAATAACGTTCCGGAAGAAGCGTTTGTTCACGTTTTGAGAGATGTTTGCCGTTTTTTTGGTATTGCGCAATCCAGGCGTCGCTTATTTTTTGCCTGGTTTCATATGTAAATGCTGCCATAAATGTCGGTTCCCTCCTTTGTGTTTTTTACCATCCGGACAACATCGTTAGCCGGATAAAGGTGAATATGGTAGAATCGGTCCACGGGATTGGCTGTTCGAGGTCTGTCAGTTCCTGAGCTGCGGCAAAAATGCGGTATATGCCGTCTTGAAAGCATTGGACGGCGTTGGCGGCGGCATCTTCCAAAGAAGCGTCGCTGCCGTCGTGAGCGCCAAAGGATATTTTACCCCGTGCGGCCTGGTCGTCGATTTCCTTTTGGGTCAACAGGCCAAGGATCTGTCCGTCCTCTTTTCTGGAATTATAATCCTTTGCGCCAAGTATGGCAAGGCTTGTGATAAGCTCTCGAACGGTAGACGGCTTTTCGTCCAGTGTAAATGGCGTTGGGGAGACGCTTTGCGCCGATGGTTTTCCCAGCTTTTTCATTTGGGCATAAATGGTAAATGGCATATCGTTTCCTCCTTCTGTTAAAGATAGTCAATTTTACAATCCCCAAAGCTGATATTGCCGTTGGTGATATCAGCCGTTTCCATGTATTAGTCTGTTTTTATCCTATACAAAAAATGCAGAAATGTAAACCACAATTGGATAAGTGAAGGAAAAAAACGTAAAGCGGTAAGGAATTGACAGCGGGAGGGGACAGGGATACAATAGACGGGAAATGATCAATGAGGAGACGGATGGAACAGATGAAACAATCGACAAAATATATAAAGATTTTTTGTAACCTTGCATGGGCGCTTTTATTACTGTTGGGGATTGTATTTGTACTGCCAAAGCTTTTGGTCTTTTTTATGCCGTTTGTGATAGGATTTATCCTATCGCTGATCGCCAATCCTCTGGTGCGTTTTTTAGAAAAAAGGATTAAAATCAAGCGAAAATATGGAACGGTGTTAATTATTGTTTTTGTCATTGCCGTTGTGGCCGGTCTTTGTTATGGACTGGTGATGGCGCTTGCCGTCGGACTGCGGGGATTTGTGGAAGATATGCCCGTCCTATTTGAACACGCGCAGGCAGAGCTCATGGCCGCAGTGGAAAGTATCCAAAATGCCATACACAAAATCCCATTGTTTCAGGGTCTGCGTATGGATCAGGCGGGGGATACGCTTACCGAGATGTTGGGCGGTCTGGTGACCGGAAAAGACAGCGTTACGATAACAGCGATTGGAGGATTTGCCAAAAGTCTGCCCAATATGCTGGTCAGCGGCATTATGGGGTTTTTGGCGACGTATTTTTTTATTGCGGACAGGGATAAGCTTGCAGAACGGGTGGCGGCTCATTTGCCCGTTTCCTTTCGGGAAAAGACGATGCAGATGTATGGGCAGATTTTAAAGGCGGTGGGCGGTTACTTTAAAGCGCAGTTTAAAATTATGGGCGTTATTTATATTGTGCTTACCGTTGGGTTGATTTTGTTGGACGTCAGTTATGCCTGGCTGATTGGCTTTGGCATTGCGTTTTTGGATATGCTGCCTGTGTTTGGCACCGGCACGGCGCTTACGCCCTGGGCGATTGTGAAGTTTTTGTCCGGGAATTACGGGACTGCAGTCGGTATGCTGGCGCTGTATGTGGTTTCTCTGTTGGTGCATCAGCTGATTCAACCCAAATTAATTGGAGAATCCGTGGGTTTAAATCCATTTGCGACGTTATTTTTTATGTATATCGGATTCCAGTTTTCCGGAGTTCTGGGAATGATTATCGCGATCCCGATTGGGATGCTGCTTATATATTGCTATAAGGGCGGCGCTTTTGATACACTGTTGTGGTGTTTTAACGAGATTATCAAAGATTTTAACGAATTGAGAAAAATTGACGGCAAGGAGTAGAAAATGATGAAGAAATTGCAGCTGCGCAATTCATGTTTGCTATTTTTGGCGGCGTGTATCTGGGGGTGCGCTTTTGTGGCGCAGAGTGTGGGACTTGCATATATCGGGCCGTTTACGTTTAGCGCGGTTCGTTCTCTGCTGGGGAGCGTATGCCTGCTGCCTTGTATCTGGTTGATGGGGCGAAACAAAAAGGCCAAAGAGGCGCGCCGGAGGGAGGACAAAAAAAGCCTGTGGCAAGGCGGCGTGGCCTGCGGCCTGGTGATTTTTGTTGCGGTTAATTTACAGCAGATTGCTCTGTTATATGCCAGCGTGGGCAAATCCGGTTTTTTGACCGCGCTTTATATTGTCATTGTTCCGCTTTTTGGCGTTTTTCTGGGAAAAAGGCCGGGCAAGAAGCTGTGTCTGGCCGTGCTCTTTGCCGTGATCGGGATGTATCTGCTCTGCATGGGTTCCGGCAGTATGGGATTTCAGTTGGGGGATATTTTGCTGCTACTGTGCGCGGTGGCGTTTTCCATACATATTTTGGCAGTCGATCATTTTACGCAGCGTGTGGACGGGGTCAAATTATCCTGTATCCAGTTTTTTGTCTGCGGCGTCCTTTCAGCGGTTATGATGCTGCTGTTTGAAGAGCCTTCGGTAACGGCCATTGGCGCCGCGTGGGCGCCGGTATTGTATACGGGGATTTTGTCTACCGGGGTCGCGTATACGCTGCAAATAGTCGGACAAAAAGGCATGAATCCAGTGGTGGCTTCTCTATTGATGAGCTTAGAGTCCGTTGTGTCCGCAATTGCGGGATGGTTGATTTTGGATCAGGTGATGGCTGCGCGCGAGATAGCCGGCTGCCTGGTGATGTCTCTGGCCATTGTGTTGGCGCAGCTTCCAGAAAAAAGTTGAATTTGCAAGGAAAAACTGGTACGATAGACAAGAAAATAAGCGGAAAGGAGTGGATTTTTTATGGTCGTATTGATTTGGCTTGGCATTATGGTTGCGCTTTTAATTATTGAGGCGATTACGGTCGGTCTTACCACGATCTGGTTTGCGGCAGGCGCGTTTGCGGCGATGCTGGCCAGTGCGGTGGGGATTGGGATTGTCGGACAGGTTTTGCTGTTCTTTGCAGTGTCATTGGTGTTGTTGTTTTTTACCAGGCCGTTTGCTATCCGATATATCAATCCACATAAAATACGCACTAACTATGAAAACGCGGTAGATCAGACAGTCAAAGTTACGGAATGCGTGGATAATAGGAACGGTACCGGGATTGTGGTTTTAAACGGTCAGGAATGGTCGGCCAGGATGCGGGAGGATCCGATCATTTTAAAAGAAGGGGCGTTGGCAAAGGTTGTTGCCATAGAAGGCGTAAAGTTGATTTTAATCCCATTGTTGCAGGAAGTGGAGTGATGATATGAAGTTTGGGATGGCAATGGAAGGCGGCGCCAGCAGGACGGTTTTTTCCTGCGGCGTCATGGACTGCTTTTTGGAAGAAGGACTGATGCCGGATTATTTTGTCGGGGTGTCGGCCGGAATTGCCTATGGCGTGTCCTATCTGTCCAAACAAAAGGGGAGGAACCGAAAAATTTTCGAAACCTATATGTCGGATAAGCGTTATATGGGGCTCAAATATCTGTTTGACCGCAATATGAAATCCTACTATAATGTGCCGTTTGTCTTTGGAGAGGTTCCTAACCGGCTGTTGCCGTTTGACTATGAAGCGTTTGCGGCATATCCGGGTGAAGTGGAAGCGGTAGTCACCAATATTAAGACAGGCAGGGCGGAATACCTGCCGGTTCCAAGGGATGACCGGGATTTTCAGGCAGTGGTGGCAAGCTGCGCGCTTCCGGTGTTGTTTCAGCCTGTTCCAATTGGCGGGAGATATTATCTGGACGGCGGCGTAGCGGATTCCGTGCCGTTTGTCCGAGCGATCCAAAAAGGCTGTGACAGGACGGTTGTTGTGTTGACGCGCACTAGGGATTATATCAAGAAGCCGGAAAAATCTATTAGGGCGGCGGCAAAGCTATACCGCCATTATCCCAGACTGGTAGAAAGCTTAAAGAACCGCGCCAGGAATTATAACCATTGTATGGAGGAGCTGTCCAGGGCGGAAAAAGAGGGGAAGGTGTTTGTAATTGCGCCGGAGGATACCTTGGGCGTAGGGCGTACGGAAGCTTCGCCGGGGAAGCTGCGTAGACTGTATGAAGAAGGCTACTATCAGGCCAAGCAGGATATGCATAAGCTGCGTTTATACCTGGATGAAACATAAAACAGAATTTGTTGGACAGTTGATACGAAAGATAGGTGGCGGCAATGGATCAAAAGGTGCAGTATAATAACGCGAAATATTGGCAGATTGGTTTTTTTGCTTTAAATAATACGGCTGCAAACCTGTATTTGGGATTGATGGGTTATATTTCCTATTATGCCAATTCCATTGCGGGATTTGGGGTCGTATTAATTTCCAGTATCCTGACTGCGTTGAGCGTGTTTGACGCGGTGACGGATCCAACGGTTGGTTTTTTACTGGATCGGACGAAAGGGCGGTTTGGGAAATTCCGGCCGTTTATGCTGCTGGGCAATCTCATTATGGCGGTCAGCGCGGTGTTGTTATATTTGACGACGCACCAGGTGGGGCGTTATATACGGGTCTTTTATTTTGTCGCGGTCTATGCTCTGTTTGTGTTGGGTTATACCTTTCAGACAGTGGTGGCCAAGTCCGGGCAGTCGATTTTGACGGATAACCCCAAACAGCGTCCAGTTTCCACCTATTTTGATTCTTTGTTCTTGATGGCGGCCTATGGTGGGACAGCGGTGTTTGTCGGCAATTATCTGGTGCCAAAATACGGAGGATTTACCAATCCTCAGTTGTTTATAGAATATGTGTTTTGGGTGGCGGCCGTCTCTTTGTTATGTACGGTGTTGGCGATGATTGGGATTGCGGATAAAGACAGGCCGGAATATATTCGAGAGCAGGCCGGACAGCAAAAAATCCACATCCGGGATTACTGGGAGATTATTTGTCACAATAAACCAATCAGGATGTTAATTATCGCTGCTTGTACGGATAAATTTGCGGCCACGGTTTATTCTCATACGACCGTGGGCGTTATGTTGTATGGCATTTTAATGGACAATTATGCGATCTCTGGTTTGATTGGCGTGGTAACGGCAGTCCCCACGTTATTTGTAGTCAGCGCCGGGATCCATGTGGCGCAGCGGATGGGTCAGAAAAAGGCGTTGGTGTTATTTACGACATTGGGGATTGTATTTCAGTCGATGATGTTTGCGGTTTTGATGCAGGAAAATATCAATACGGTCAGTTTTTCACTCAAAAAAATAAACGGCATTACCCTGTTGTTTGTCGGGGTTTTTATCCTTTTAAACGGATGTAAATCCATTACAAACAATATGGTCGTGCCGATGATTGCGGACTGTTCGGACTATGAGCGTTATCGGAGCGGTAAGTTTGTGCCGGGCTTGATGGGCGCAGCGTTTTCCTTTGTGGATAAGGTATTTGCAGCTCTTGGGACTGCGTTTGTCGGCGTGGTCATGCTGGTTATGGGATACAATCGCAGACTGCCCCAGATTGGCGACGCCGTTACGCCAGAGCTAAAGTGGACGACGCTGTTTTTGCATTGCGTGGTGCCAATTATTGGCTGGATCTGTTCGTTGGCGTCGATGCGTTATTATACGCTGGATCAAAATAAAATGCATGAAATTGCCCAGGAGCTGCACCAGGGCAAGCGCAAAGGACGGCTGCGGGAAAAGCGGAAAGAATGGAAAGAAAACCATACGAAACGGCGCAGCCGCTGAACATTTAGGAGAGGTACGTGGCGGCGGACAACCCGCTGTGGTAACAGAGGTTGCCAAGGTGAGATAAGAGCTTGTGGAGCGCCTCGCGTTCTTCGGTTTCGGTGTGTTCTTTGGAGTAAAAATGGGCAATGCTATTTAATAGGATTCCATATTCTTTCTGCGCTTTTTCAAACAGTTCAAAAAAGCTTTCTGTCGACACGAGATCCCGATCCCATGGGTTATGCCAGGGAGCGTGTTTGGTATTGCAGGGATCGGCGCGTAAGATCAGGGTATCGCTTGGCACGAGCGAGGACAGCAACGGATAGCCTGGGATCAAAAACTCAATGCGCCGCAACAGCTTTTTTTTGCGTCCGGTCGGATCATATAAAAGTCTGGTTCCGGTTTGCATCGCAAAAATTGCCTGTAGGATGCGCTTTCGGGTGATATGCAGTCCCGGATAGGTTTGGGTAAAGGTGTAGCTGAGCAATGCGGAGACAATCGCGCGTTGATTTTTGGTGAGCGCAATGCTTTCGTTTTGATGGAACTCGCTGGGGAGCCTGTGCTGGCAGCGCCAAAGCAGGGTGGCGTCGATGTCCGTCTCCAGTTGGATATGCTGCCCTATGTAGCCTTTGGGCTGTTGGCTGTAATGCGTCATAGCGTAGATGTAGGGATGGCAGACGGTATCTAACAGGTAATGTCCGATAAATCCAAGGACATAGATCTGGGCGATGAGCTGTTCGTTTTTGTTGAGAAAAATTTTAGGACTTTCCAACAGATATCGGAGGAATTTCCGCGTGTTAGCCGTGTGGGCGATGGATCCGGGATTCTTTTTGACTGAAAGCAGCGATAACAGATCATAAAAAAAGATATCAGGTCCCTGCAGTCCTAACGCATAGACTGTATGGCGCTTTTGGATTGCCTGTTTTAAGCCGGATGCCTTAAGGAGCTGATAGGTCTGTTGGCCAAATAGATAGTGAGTGGTAAAACCTGGCATTGGATAAATCCTCCTTTTATACGATAATACACTATTATAACCTGAAAATTAAAAAAAAACAGTAGGAATTTTAGAAGGATATGTTATGAGAGTTCAGATAGAGGTTACAAAAAGAAATCTGGCGGCCACAGCGGCTGTCGCCGTACTTTCCGCGCTGGCGCATAAGATATGCGGTATATCGGTAGGGAATATGGTGTTGTTTCCAGTTGTTTTTTTGGCGGCATCCAGCCTTGACATCATATGGAATGAAAAATACGGCTGGCTGTTTTCGGCCGCCGCGTTTGTATTTGGAAGCGTTTTTTCGACATGGCTGGTGCAGTATTTGCTGTTGGCAGAGGATTTGCGCAGCCGGATATCGCAGCAGATGTTTTTGTTAAATATCTGTTGCAGCCTATGCATATACCTGTTGGCGCAGATCTGCATCAATCATACCGGCATCGCGTGTATGGCGTCACATACGGTGATTCTGGCATTTGCGGGCGTCAATTATTTTGTCTACCAATTTCGCGGGAATGAGCTGTTGTTTGGGGATATAAAGTCGGCGCTGACCGGTCTGAGCGTGGCCTCCAATTATCATTTTTCTGTTCCTGCACAGGCGGTCAACGCGATTTTTGCATCTGTTTTGTTTTTTACCGGAGTCGTCAAGCTGCGGATTCGCAGCAAAGAGACGCTTGTGATGCGCTTGTTTTGTCTGTCGGCGTTTGCGCTTTCTGTTATGTATATTACCGATCAAACGAAAAATACCCTGACCGAAACCTGGGAGCAGAAAGGGACGTACCAAAATGGATTTTTATTAAATTTTGCGCTAAGCGTCCGGGATTCTTTTATTCAAAAGCCGGACGCCTATTCCGAAACGCTGATCGGGCGGCTGGAAACGGAATATGGTTCCTCTCATGCGTATGAGGAGGAGGACAGTCCTACGGTCATTGTCATTATGAACGAGTCATTTGCAGATTTGAGCGTGGCGGGGGATTTGTGGACCAACGAGCCGGTGATGCCTTTTGTCGAGTCTCTCAAAGAAAATACTGTGAAAGGCTATGCCCTGGCGTCGGTCTATGGAGCCAAGACGCCGAATTCCGAATGGGAGTTTCTGACCGGCAACAGCATGGGTTTTTTGCCGGCAGGTTCCGTGCCTTATCAGCAATATGTCGAGGAAGAAAATGCGTATTCGGTTTTGGATGCGTTTCACAAACAGGGATATACTTGTGTGGCGATGCATCCATATTATGATACGGGCTGGAGCCGGGATGCGGTGTACCCACAGTTGGGGTTTGACGAGACCTATTTTCTCGATGATTTTGACCAAAGCAGTCTGATGCGCAGCTATGTGTCGGATACGGTGATGTATGATAAGCTGATTGAGCGGTATGAGGCCGCCAAAGGGAAGGAAAAACTGTTTTTGATGGGCGTGACGATGCAGAACCATGGGGGGTATCTGGATACGTATGAAAATTTTACGTCTGACGTCTATGGCGTCAATATCCGCTATCCGGACGTCAATCAATATCTGTCTTTGATACGCCAGTCGGATTTGGCGATCCAAAAGCTGATTGATTATTTTTCGCAGGTCGACAAACCCGTAGCAGTCTGTTTTTTTGGCGATCACCAGCCGAGCTTAAATCAGGCTTTTTACCGAAAGTTAAACGGGCGCGGATTGTCCGGTCTGACGCTTTCACAGCTGATGGATTTATACAAGGTTCCGTTTTTTATCTGGACCAATTATGAGAGTGAAAGCCGGGTCGTGGAATGCACCAGCCTGAATTTTTTATCTATAATGCTGTTGGAGCAGGCCAATCTCGCATTGCCGCCGTATCATCTTTTTTTGGATGATTTGATGGAGGAGGTTCCGGCTATGAATGCGCGGGGATATTATTCCAAAAGCCGTGGGAGATTTGTGCATTATGGGGAAGGGGATGTCAAAGAGGAGGCTTGGATCAAGCAGTACGAGTGTCTGCAATATAACGGACTGTTTGACGATAAAAAGCGCAGTCCGGTGTTTTTTGAACATACGGGCCACAGCGCAGGGCAAAAATAAAGTAAAATAGCTAAGAGATGCCAGAAAGGATGTTGTTATGAAAAAAATATTAATCGTAGTGGATATGCAGCAGGATTTTGTAGACGGATCACTTGGAACCAAGGAGGCCGAAGGGATTGTAGATGCTGTGGCGGCTAAAATCCGGGATTTTGACGGGGAGATTATTGCAACGCAGGATACGCATACGCCGGATTACCTGAACACCGCAGAGGGAAAGAAGCTGCCGGTTCCCCATTGTATCCGCTTAACGCAGGGGTGGCAGCTTCATGATAAGATTGTAGAGGCTTTGGCCCAAAAGGAATACCGTCTGATTGAGAAAGGAACGTTTGGCTCGGTCGATTTGGTAGACGCAGTCCGTACTATCCGGGGGACGGATGAGGCGCAACTCGAATTTGTCGGGTTGTGTACGGATATTTGCGTAGTTTCCAACGTCCTGCTGTTAAAAGCATATTTTCCGGAAATGACGATGCGCGTGGATGCAGGTTGCTGTGCGGGCGTTACGCCTAAGACGCACCAGGCGGCTTTAGAGACGATGCGGATGTGCCAGGTGGATATTGTCTAGGCTTTATTCCATAATCCGTTCAATCAGAGATTCTTTTTTGACGTTGCGGCTTAGCGCGAATGCCAGAATGCTCTGAAGGCTGATGATCCCGAGGATTAGCACGCTAAGCTCCGGCAGCGGCGCATGGTATTGGAATAATCCGACTATGCCTTGTTTTTTGCAGAATGTAAATGCATAATATCCCAAAATATTGCCAAGCGCGAGGGAAATAAGCAGCGTTCCTGCCGTGAATACCAACCCTTCTAGCTGTAGCATCTGGTTGAGTTGTCGGTTGGTCATACCGATGGCCTGCATCATCCCAAATTCCCGTTTTCGTGTCAGGATATTGATAATCATGGTATTGGCCATATTCATAAAGCCAATCATGCCTAAGATAGCCAAAAATGTATAGCAGGCGTTTCTTATAAAAGCAACCTGGAAGTCGTTCAGCTCCAGGGAATCGTCAAAGCATTGGAGCGATATATGCTCCATAACGCTTATGATCTGCTCCAACTGATGTTTGACTTCCGCTTCCCGGTCTTGGTCGCAGTCGACGAATAAAACGGCGGTCATATCCTCTGTAAGATTCAATTTTTGAAATGTCTCTTCGGTCATGGTGACGGTAGCGTCATTCGAATGTCCGCAGCTTCCGACTATTGGAGCCGAAAACGGAATTCGTCGATCCCCGTCTAACAATTCGCCTTCCAATGGATAGCCAATTCCGTATCCATCGTCCAGAAAGTGATCCCACATATAGATTACGCCGTCTTGACTTACTGTGTTCTGGTAGTCTACCACGCCCCGTTCGGCATTTCGCTTTAGCCACTCAAATTCCTCTTCGTTGACGACTGCGATTTCAAAAAAAGTATCCTCTGTTGCCTTCGACTGGCCGGTTTCATGAAAGGAAATAATTTTTCTGGAGCGTACGTCCGTAACGCCGTCGATTGCTTCTAGCTGCTTCATGAATTCCGGTCCAAGCGGGTTTTGTTTTTGGATATTGTGGAGGTTATCTGCCGGGTAAGTCTGATCGTTAAGCCGGTAGTCAAGCGTGATGCGGAAGCGTCCATATTCCAAATCCTCCCGGGTCTGACGTTCGGGGTTCATATTTCCAACGATATTGGCGATGACGACAAACAGGATACAGGAAAGTCCCATGGTTAATATTGTTGTGACGGTTCGCTTTTTGTGTAAAGAGAGGTTGGACATCGTGAGTCTGAAAATACTGACGGATTCCATTCCTTTGCGCTTACGTTCCCGGCCCCCGGCTTCATAGCGGATAGCTTCGACGGGCGATGTTTTGGCCGCTATTTTGATCGGTTTATGCATGGATAACAGCACGGTAAACAATGATAACAACAGGATGACAAGCGTCAGTGGTAAGTAAAAAACCGTAAGCGGCTGTTGATACAAAAACGACAGCACAAGCTTTAATAGTAAGCTTCCGCATAAAATTCCAGCAGGGATGGAAGCGGCGGAGAGCAGCAGGCCTTCCATACGCACCATTTGCTTCAATTGTTTTTTGTTTGCGCCCAATGCTTTGAGTCGACCGTATTCCCGGATTCTTTGCATAATCGCCACATGAAAAAGATTGTAGATGACAAGTACGGCAAAGGCGATAATAACGGCGATAATACAGACGCCTGCCGTAATCGTTTCCATATCGGGATCTAACGCCCAGGTTAAATACATACGGTTGACGCTTACCTGGTTCTCCCGGATGCCAAGATCGTCTGCCAGGGAATAGATTTTCTGTTTCATCTCGTCGGCGTTTAACTGTTCCTCATTGGTCACCTGGAAGCCGACAAAGGTGTGCCGTTTCCTTTCGTCGGGAATATTTACCGTCAGAAAATCCTCCGAAACATATGCGCTGTAGCGTTTGGCCAGTTCGTTGGCCGTTGCAGAGGTTAAAAAGCCGCTGATGACGAACTCTTTTTCTATGATTTTTCCTTCGCCGTTGATACGAAAGGGAATCGTAACGGTATCGCCAAGGTTCGCTTTGGCATAGCCAAATGTCTGAAAAAATTCCCGTTGGGCTAGGATTTCATTTTCCGCCGTCGGATAGCTTCCGGATTCAGGTTGAAAATGCGCTAACTGACGCATGGCAGCGTCCGTCGTATACAGGCGCATTTCAAATTCTCTGTGGATGACGTCGCCGACATAGGATTGGAAACCGATATGGTAAAACTGCGGATGCAGGCTGACGCTTTGTATCTGTTCGGGCGTCAGGCTGTTAAAAACGCCGTAATGTTCGCCGTAGAATTCGGCGGCGTTGCTTTTATTATATCGGATGATGCTGCTGCATCCAAAGACAATTATGGTAATCAGCATCGTGGTTAAAAAAATTGCGGTTCCGGTCAGGATGCTTCGGATTTTTCCGGTTTTCAGGCTGCTTAGAGCGAGCTTAGTCGTTGTTTTCACGTTCGGACACCGCCTTTCCACTATCTTCCACGACGCGTCCGTCTTCAATGCTCAGTATCCGATCGGCCATCTGCGCCAGCTCTTCGTCGTGGGTAATCATAATTAAGGTCTGGCCGTATTTTTTGACGGACATTTTCAGAAGGCTAATCACCTCAAGACTGGTTTTGCTGTCTAAATTTCCGGTGGGTTCATCCGCCAGGATGATATCCGGCTTGGCCGCAAGGGCTCTGGCAATGGCGACCCGCTGCTGCTGTCCCCCGGAAAGAGTATTGGGCATATTGTGTTTTTTGTCGTTTAACGAAAGAACGCGGATAATGTCCTCAATAAAAGCGGTATCCACTTTTTTATTGTCCAATCCGATGGGAAGCACAATGTTTTCCCAGACGTTAATGGATGTGATCAGGTTAAAGGACTGGAATACAAAGCCGATTTTTCTCCTGCGGAATGCGGCCAGTTCCGGTTCTTTCAGGGAAAAGATATTTTTTCCGCCAATGATGACGTCCCCTGAGGTGGGGTAGTCCAGGCCGCCAAGGAGATGTAGGAGCGTGGATTTTCCAGAACCGGATTTTCCGACAATGGCGGTAAATTCTCCTTTTTCTACGGTAATATTGGTATGATCTACGGCTTTGACTTCATTTTCATTCTTGCCGTAATATTTACAAAGATTTTGTGTTTTTAAAATGGTCTGCATCGTATGCCTCCTAATGTTTTCTTTTCCAGTACTATAATCCCTGATTCTTGCAAATGACTTACATATAAAAAATAAAAGCCTTACAGATTTGTAAGGCTTTGGGATGGGATGTCAGGCTTTGGGAAGCTGAACGGAAAATATGCTTCCGGTTTGCCTGCCGCTTTTGGAACGGACAAATATGGATCCGTTTTGTCTTTCAATGATTTCTCTGGCCAGGTACAGGCCGACGCCGGAACCTTCCAGATGCGCCACTGCCTCTCCGCGGTAAAAGCGTTTGAAAATTTTGTGTCGTTCCGCTTTCGGGATGCCGATGCCGTTGTCCTCGACGGAAACCCGAAAATAGGTCGGCAGTTCTTCCGCGTTGACGGTAATTGTCGTGTGTTCGTGGCTGTACTTGATCGCGTTGTCTAAAAGGTTGACGAATACTTCGGCTGTCCATTTGGGATCGTGCATCACCAAAACCGTTTCAGAACAGTTGTTTTTTTGCATTTCAATAGTAATATGCTTTTCAGCGGCTTTTTCATACAGGCGACTTACGGCAAACAGGATGGTTGTTTGTATCGCAGCAGGCTGTGTCTGGATTTGTATCAGGCCCTTTTCCATACGGGAGATGTCAACGAGTGTTTTCGTAAGATTTTCCAGTCCGTCTATCTGCCCCAAACAATTTTCCAAAAATTCTTGGTGTTCCGCTTCGGTCATTTCCTCTGTCGCCAAAAGCTCTAAACTGGTTTTTAAGGCGGCCACCGGGGTTTTTAACTGATGGGAAATATCGGTGACAAGCGATTTGGTATCTTCTTTTTCTTGGAACATTCGTTTGTGATCGGTCTGTATCTGTTCCCACAGGGAATGGAGCCTGTCTGTCAGGACATCTTCGATTCCAAAAGAGCTAAAATCCGGTTCCAGGGCGTCTGGGGATTGGAGCTGGCAGAGGATGTTTTCCAATGTGAAAATTCTGTCCTTATCCTGTTTTTGAAACAGGATATACAGGAAAAACAAAGCAAGCAGCAGCAATGCGTCCAAGGCGGCGGATACAGCCAGGATTTGCTTTTTGGCAGAGCGGTATTTTTTATCCCAGATCGTCTGCGTCTGCATATCGTAGCCATGGGCGGCCATATGTTGCTGTCCTTTTACCATCCATGCTTCATTGGGAGTTTCTTTCAGAAATTGCAGCAGTCCGTCGCCAGAGTCGCCGTTTCCTGCAATGCCGGCAATGATTTGTTCCGTATGCGCATAGCTTTGTTCCAACTTCTCTAACAGGACATGGTCTGCGGCAATCGTGGCCAATACCATGACAATTCCTGCGATCAACAGATATTTGACGATGTTTATTCGACTTCGCAATCCCATACATACCCCATTCCACGAATATTTTTAATAATTCGTTTTTCGCCGGTGTCTTTGATTTTGGTTCGCAGACGCCGTATATTGACAGCCACAGTATTATCGTCTACAAAATTTCCATCCATATCAAACATTTGCTCTAAAATTTGCGTTTTAGACAAAATCTGTTTGGGATGGTTTAAAAATAAATGCAGCAGTTTATATTCATTTTTAGTCAGTTCTACGGGTTCCTGATCGATCTGCAGCTGCATTTCGTTCGGATAGTAAAGCAGTCCGCCGGATTTGATAACGGGATTTTCAGGAACCGCATGGGGCAGGGAGCGTTTTTCTATGCGCCGAAACAGAGCATGGATCTTAGACATTAAAACGGCAAGGCTAAAAGGCTTGGTGATGTAGTCGTCCGCGCCTGATTCATATCCCATGACGATATCGATCTCAGTGTCCATGGCGGTTAAAAACAAAAACTGCACGTCGCTGTGCGCCTCTTCCCGGATATATCTGCAAAAATCCAGACCGTTTCCGTCGCTTAGCGTAATATCGCAGAGAATCAGATGTATGGTTTGTTCCTGGAAATGCGTTTTGGCTTCGGCAATGGCGTCGCAGGCGATTACGCGGTAGCCTTCTTTTTCCAGTTTAAAACGGATGCCGCGTCGCAGGGCGGCTTCATCTTCTAATAACAAAATGGTATTCATAACGATTGCTCCATGTGTGTTTTATTTTTATCTTAGCAGATCTTTGGGGAAAAGGAAAGGCATGGGTTTGGCCCGCGATGGTGGACGGCAGGAGGCGTTGTTTTCTCAAGCATTCTGCTAAAACATAAAAAAATCAAGAAAAAAATATTGTAAAACCGTTTATTTCGTAATAAAATAAGTTGATTGGACAAACATACAACTAAATTTAAAGAAAAGGAGAACAGCAAAATGAGTTATGTTGATGAAGCGCTCGAGAGGGTAAAAGCGAAAAATGCGTCGGAACCGGAATTTTTGCAGGCAGTGGAAGAGGTT
>CAOJLW010000009.1 GCA_948438565.1 uncultured Lachnospiraceae bacterium
ATTATTAAAGAGTTTCCATCAAACAGGAAATAAAAACCGGTATCAGCGAAAAGCCAAATGGTTATCATGCAATCATTTGGCTTTTTATATGAAGCATATTTGGTTGTGAAATATAAAAGCAGGGAGGGAAAATCACAATGAACCATACATGGATCTTGGATATACATACGCATACTCTGGCCAGCGGACACGCCTATGGGACGATTCGGGAAATGGCTTATGCGGCCAGTATGCGAAACTTGCAGCTGATAGGGTTTAGCGAGCACGCGCCGGGAATTCCGGGTACGGTAGATCCCTTTTATTATGTCAATCTGAAAGTGATTCCAAGCGAGCTTTACGGTGTGGAAATTATCCATGGCAGTGAAATCAATGTGCTCAATGATGGGACGCTTTCGTTGGAGCAGAAGTATATTGACAAGCTGGATTATGCGATTGCCGGGATGCATTTACCGTGCTATCAGGACGTAGGACGCAGAAGCAATACGGAAAATCTGATCGCATGTCTGAAGAATGAAAAGGTTTGTTTTGTATCGCATCCGGATGACGATCATATTCCGTTGGACTACGAGATGTTAGTGTATGCGGCAAAAACCTATCATGTTGCATTGGAGGTCAATAACAGTTCTTTGGTCAAGAAAGAACGGAGATGGAACTGTGTGGAAAATTATGAAACGATGCTTGCGCTGTGCGATCGGTACAGGGTGCCGGTGATTGTCAGCTCGGATGCCCACGATCCGTCCTGGGTTGGGGAATTTTCCCTGGCGGCCGAGCTGTTGGAGCGGGTAGGGTTTGATGAGGAGCTGGTTTTAAATACGGATATAAAAAAGCTGAGAGCGTTTATCGGTATGGAATAAAAGCGGCATTTGGAAAGAATCAGATGGGAGGAAACGGTATGTTACATAAAAATCATTTGCCAGACGGAAAACCGACGATGTATGAATGGCCGGTACGGATTTGGAATATGGAGGAAATCCCTTCTCAATTTGTGGAAGCGGTGCGCCTGTGGATGCAGGAGCCTTTTGAGGCTTACCATTTTGTGTATGCCCCAAGGCGGCGCACCAATCCGGAGTCGTATGCCTATTTATTTGGCTACGTCAACGATACCGTTCTGTTTTTGTGCGGAGGTACAGAGGCCGACGGAGGAGGCGGAGGCATACTCCGGAAAACCGAGATTTCCAGACAGCAGATTACAGACGTTTTTACCGGACGGGAGCTGTTAAATGCGGAGATTGTCATACATTACCGGGAGATGGGCGCTCATAGACAATTGGCTTTTCCCTATGTGCCGTCTGTGTATTACTTATATGATCCGTTTTTGAATTGGTTGCTAGGTATTGACAGAGAATTTTTGCCGGCTTTGGCGGAACGGGACAATCCGCGCCCTGACAAACTCTATCGGGAAAGCCTGGCGATGTATAATTATTCGCTTGGGGCGTACCGTTTAGGCAATGGTTTTCAAGAGTATCAATACCGTTTGAAACAGCATCGCTGCAAATGGATGCCCTGGAAAAAGACCTTAGAAGAGTGGCTGGAAATTGCTATGGAACGCGGGCAGTTTTGGCTTCATAGCTATGGCTATCTCACCGAATGCAATTATCACATACAGTAACGATATACCAGGCAATAAAGGCGTCGCGCCGTCATCGAATTTTGATGACAGTGCGACGTTCTCGTTTTATGGAGGCATACATCCAAATGGAACGCGCGCCTCTAGGATGTCGGAACACGTAATATTTTTTTGATATTGCAGAGGAAGAGCGTTCCGCAGATGGAGGCGGCCAGGGCGTCTGCGATGCATTCCGCAAAATAGATGCTGGTAACGTTCCCGGTGATCATGGGAAAGAGTATCGCAAACGGAACCAGCAGAAATACTTTACGTAACAGTGCAATAAACAGAGAGATTTTCGCCTGTCCAAGACCCATGAACGTAGTCTGACAACCCATTTGAATGCCGAAAATCAGCATCCCGGCCAGAAAAATAGGCATAACCTGTCGTATAATGGCAATCAAGTCCGGATCCTGTGTAAAAATCCGTGCATAACCTGTCGGGAACAGCATGGCGGAAGCGGTGATTAGCAGAGAGGCGGCTGTAGTGATGCCGATAATCTTACGATACGTATCCCGTACGCGCATCATATTTCCCGCGCCGTAATTATAACTTAAAATCGGCTGCACGCCCTGCGTAAACCCCTGGATTGGCGCGTTGATTAAAAGCATTACGCTTTGCAGGATAGTCAGGGAACCGACATAGAGATCTCCGCCGTATTTTTTTAAGCCGCTGCTTAAAACCACCGAAATCAGGCTTTCGGTACTTTGCATAATAAAAGGCGAAATACCGAGTGACAGACTGTTTTGGATAATCCGACAGTTCGGTTTTAGGTATGGTTTTTCTAAGCGCAGAGAGGTGTTTGGAGAGAGCAGAACACGCATAACGACGCAGGCGCTTAAAAATTGAGAAAGAACGGTTGCGATCGCCGCCCCTTGAACACCCATATGAAAACCAAAGATAAAAACCGGATCTAAGACGATATTGGCTATGGCGCCGGTCAGTACGGAAATCATGGCTATCTTGGATTTGCCCTGCGCCGTGATAAAGCTGTTTAATCCGATGACAAGCTGGATAAATAAAGTTCCGGTCAGGTAGATCATCAGATAGTCATGGGCATAGGGATACGTTTCAGAACTTGCGCCGATGAAAAATAAAAATGGTTTTTCAATAATGTAAAAAACCGTCATCACAAGGACGGTAAAAAACAGGAGCATAGAAAACGTATTCCCTAAGATCTGTTTTGCTTTCTCCTTCTCTCCTTTGCCTAGCGCAATCGTGGCAAGCGGCGCTCCTCCGGCTCCTGCAAAAGAGCTGAATGCGGAAATCAGCGTAATAATCGGAAGCGTCAGGCCGACTCCGGTCAGCGCTTCTCTGCCGACGCCCTGTCCGATATAGATTCGATCTACGATGTTGTATAAAAGGTTGATTAATTGGGCAATCAGGGTGGGAATCCCCATAGAAAGCAGCAGCTTTCCAATGGGTTCGGATCCCAGCCGTTCCTCTGAAATCGTTTGCTTTGCCATGTGTATCAGCTCCTTCTCGTTTTTCAATGCCATGATTATATATAATTAGAAGTAAAATTGCAAATTGAAAAAAAGTTCTTGACAACTAATATAAGTTAGAATATACTAACTTTGAAAAGAAAAGAGATGATACAGAAATTTAATGACAGTTAAGGAGGGAGACGTATGCCGTTATCTATGGTAAAAGAAGGAGAAGCAAGTATTATTAAAAAAGTCAGTGGAAAAGAGGAAACCCGCAGGTTTTTAGAAACTCTGGGATTTGTCATCGGCAGTACCGTGACTGTAGTTGCCGCAATGGCTGGAAATATCATTGTAACGATTAAGGATGTGAGAATCGCTATCGGAAAAGATATGGCAAATAAAATTATGGTATAGGAGGATGGCATGAGGACTTTAAAAGATGTGGCCTGCAAAAAGACGGTACGAGTCAAAAGGCTGTCAGGCGAAGGGGCGGTGAAGCGGCGTATTATGGATATGGGAATTACCAAAGGTGTGGAAATCTATGTTCGGAAAGTAGCGCCATTGGGCGATCCGTTAGAGGTAACGGTTCGAGGATATGAGCTTTCGCTGCGCAAAGCGGACGCCCAAATGATTGAGGTGGAATAAAGATCAGGAGAGGAGTCGAAAATATGGCGATGAAAATTGCATTGGCAGGTAATCCAAACTGCGGAAAGACGACATTATTTAACGCGCTGACCGGTTCCAATCAGTTTGTGGGGAATTGGCCGGGCGTTACGGTGGAAAAAAAAGAGGGGAAGCTAAGAGGTCATAAAGATGCGGTGATTGTCGATTTGCCTGGTATTTATTCGCTGTCCCCCTATACGTTGGAAGAGGTGGTTGCACGAAATTATCTGATTACAGAGAAGCCGGATGCGGTGATCAACATTATTGACGGGACGAATATGGAACGCAATCTCTATTTGACGACACAGTTGATGGAGCTGGGCATTCCGGTGATTGTGGCAGTCAATATGATGGATTTGGTTGAGAAAGAGAACGGGGAGATCCATCTGCATCAATTGGGGAAAAGCTTGGGTTGTGAAGCGATTGCGATTTCCGCTTTAAAAGGAAACGGCATAGGGAAATTAGTCGAAAAGGCCGTGGGATTGGCACAGAAAAAGCAGGCGGCTGCTCCGGCGTATACCTTTCATCAGGATGTAGAGCGTATCATTAGAGAGGTGGCGGATCGGCTGAGTGGCAAGGTTCCACAGGGACAAAGGCGTTTTTTTGCCATGAAGCTTTTGGAAAAGGATGATAAGATTGTCGGGCAATTGCAGGATGCGCCGGATGTTTCGGCAGAGATTGCAGCGTTGGAGGAGGCGTTTGACGACGATACGGAAAGCATTATTACCAATGAGAGATATGCCTATATTGCTTCGATTATCGGGGAATGCCGCACAAAGGGACGTGCGCGTGGACTTAGTATTTCCGATAAAATCGATAGAGTTGTAACAAATCGTATATTGGCCTTGCCAATATTTGCGGCTGTGATGTTTTTGGTATATTATGTATCGGTCTCAACGGTCGGCGCCTATGCGACGGACTGGGCCAATGACGGCGTATTTGGCGATGGTTGGCATCTGTTTGGCATCGGAAGCGGAGCCTATGCAGAAGCCTGTGAGACGTTTGACCAGGCGGATCCGTCTGAGTACGGCATTTGGGTTCCGGGCATTCCGGTCATCGCAGAAAACGCTTTGGATGCAATTGGCTGCGCAGACTGGCTGAAGGGATTGGTTTTGGATGGCATGATCGGCGGTGTGGGAGCAGTTTTGGGGTTTGTGCCGCAGATGCTGGTGTTGTTTCTGTTTTTAGCATTTTTGGAATCCTGCGGCTATATGGCGCGGGTTGCGTTTATTATGGATAGAGTGTTCCGTAAATTTGGCCTATCCGGAAAATCGTTTATCCCTATGCTGATTGGCACGGGTTGTGGCGTGCCGGGCATTATGGCGTCAAGAACGATTGAACAGGACAGAGATCGCAAAATGACGATAATGACGACCACGTTTATTCCCTGTGGGGCGAAGCTGCCGATTATTGCGCTAATCGCAGGCGCATTTTTTGGAAACTCTGGCTGGATATCCTTTAGCGCGTTTTTGGCAGGGATTGCAGCGGTGATTTGTTCTGGGATTATTTTAAAAAAGACCAGGATGTTTGCCGGTGATCCCGCGCCGTTTGTCATGGAGCTTCCGGCCTACCATATGCCTACTCTTGGCAATGTGTTGCGAAGTACGTGGGAGCGCAGTTGGTCCTTTATTAAAAAAGCCGGGACGGTGATCCTGCTGTCGGCTATAGTCTTATGGTTTTTGCAAGGGTTTGGCTGGGTAGACGGTAAGTTTACTTTGCTTGAGGCAGAACAATTGGATTTTAGTATTCTGGCAGCGCTTGGAAACATTTTGGCTCCCGTTTTTGCGCCGCTTGGCTGGGGCGATTGGAAAATGGCGGTGGCAGCCGTAACTGGTCTGATTGCCAAAGAGAATGTAGTCAGTACATTTGGCATCCTGTTTGGTTATGCGGAAATTGCAGAGGACGGAGCCGAAATCTGGTCTTTGCTGGCAGGCAGCATGACGGCAGTTGCGGCATATGCTTTCCTGATGTTTAATCTGCTTTGCGCGCCTTGTTTTGCGGCAATGGGCGCGATAAAACGTGAGATGAACAACCGAAAATGGTTTTGGTTTGCCATCGGCTACCAGACGGGTTTGGCGTATGTGGTTTCCTTTTGTATCTATCAGCTTGGCAGCCTTATGACGACGGGCGCATTTGGCATAGGCACAATTGTGGCGGCGTTGTTGGCGGCCGTGTTCCTCTATTTGCTGGTACGTCCGGCAGAGGAGAGGCGTACGCTTGATATGTCAATCAACCTGTCGGCAAAAATAAAATAAAGAAATGGAGGGATACATAGGATGGGCACGTTGGTAGTTGCTTTGATTGTAGCAGGCTGTGCGGCGCTTGCAGTGAAAAGCATCCTAGCCGGCAAAAAAAATGGAAAGGCTTCCTGTGGCGGGGATTGCGGACGTTGTAAGGGATGCCATTGATTGGCGTAGGACGATCCAGAAAAAATTCGGATTTTGAAAAATATTTTTATAAGTTCTCGACAAACAGAAAAAAAGTATTATAATTAGAATGATTTTAAAATAGCAGGGAATACAGAGTGAGAAAAAAGTAGAGACTATTTCCGATGGCTTTTGTATGAGAGGGACAAAGATTTTGTCCCTCTATCTTTATTGGTGCGCCTTGCGGCGCACGTTTCTAAAGGGCGAGAGTTCCTAATCCGCCATGGTAGTGGGAAGGATATAGCCAAGACCAAGGGTTGCCTATTCATAACAAGGATTATAATTCACGCGAGGGGAATCAGAAGGTGGCGGCAAAACAATGGAAGAAAGTTAAGACAAAATTCAAGGCATTAAAGAAGTTAGGTGTGGAAGAAGAAAAGGCATGGATATGTGTCAATATGCGGAACGAAAACTGGTATTACGGTGGATATTTCGTATTGTAGACTGCATTTAACAACAAGAAACTCCGTGAACTTGGATACTCAACATTCACAGAGTTTTATCTGACAAGTATGTGAAAACTCAGGAACCGCCGTATACGGAACCGTATGTACGGTGGTGTGGGAGGTCGGTAGATAAAATAATTATCTACCTCCTACCCGATTATAGGAAAGACCTTACTGCTGTGAAGTGTGAAAGTATCTGACTTTCCTATAAAAAAACCTTTCGGGTTGAATATGGCAGGAATTGGCGGTTTGGTTGTTTAGAAGGAGGCAGAAGATGAAAAAAGAATGGTGGCATGGAAAAACGGCATATCAGATTTATCCCAAAAGTTTTTATGATACGAACCAGGACGGCATAGGGGATATTCCCGGCATTATAGAAAAACTGGATTATTTAAAGGAGCTTGGGGTTGGTATTGTATGGCTTTCTCCGGTATATCTGACTCCTTGCGCGGATCAGGGATATGATATTGCGGATTATTATCAGATCGATCCGATGTTTGGGACAATGGAGGATATGGATTGTCTATTGGAAGAAGCAAGAAAGCGAAAGATTGCCATTGTCATGGATTTGGTGGTCAACCATTGTTCCGACGAGCATCCATGGTTTCAGCGTGCGTGTGAGGATCCGGAAGGCGAATATGGAAATTTTTTTTATTTTGAAAAAAAGAAGGACGGCAGACTGCCGTCTAATTGGCGGTCATATTTTGGCGGATCCGTATGGGAGCCGGTAGAGGGCAGCGACTGGTATTATCTTCATGTGTTTCATAAAAAGCAGCCGGATTTGAATTGGGAAAATCCCAAGCTTCGGGAGAAGATATATGAAATGATTCAATGGTGGCTGGACAAGGGTTTGGCTGGCTTTCGGCTGGACGCGATTATCAATATCAAAAAACCGCTGCCGTTTCGTGATTATCCGTCCGATCGTCCAGACGGCCTATGCGATATGGGCGCGGTACTGGCGGACGCATCGGGCATCGGGACGTTTTTGCGTGAAATGCGGGATCGCGTCTTTCGTCCCTATCAGGCGTTTAGCGTCGGTGAAGTGTTTAATGCCAAAGAAGGAGAGCTGGCGGATTTTGCAGGGGAGGACGGGTACTTTTCCGCAATTTTTGATTTTCGGCAGACGATAGAGGGGAAATCCACAGATGGCTGGTACGCGTCGCGGATACCGACGCCGGAGGATTATAAACGATGCTGTTTTCAAAGTCAGCGGGAAATGGAAGGCATAGGGTTTTATGCCAATATTATCGAAAATCATGACGAACCCAGGGGCGTTAGTTACTATTTACCCCAAGAGGCCAGGACGGATCGGGGGAAAAAGTTATTGGCCGCTTTATATTTTATGCTAAAGGGAATACCGTTTATCTATCAGGGCCAGGAAATTGGGATGGAAAATATGGAATATCATTCCATAGATGAGGTAGATGACATTAGCAGCAAAGAAGAATACCTGGTATGCCGAAAAGCGGGTCTTTCCGAAGCGAAGGCGATGGAGGTGATCAATCAATATTCCAGAGATCATGCTAGGACGCCGTTTCAGTGGAGTGGGGAAGAAGCTGCCGGTTTTACGAAAGGGAAACCATGGCTGCGTGTCAATCCCAATTATAAAACGATCAATTTAATGGCGCAAAAGGACGATCCGGATAGCGTATTTTCTTTTTATAAAAAGCTGATTGCGTTGCGTCAAGATCCGCAGTATCAGGAGACGATCGTCTATGGCAGAGTGGAGCCGATATGGGAAGAGATGCAAGGGATTATGGCATACTTCCGGCAGGGTAATGGGCAGCGTATTCTGGTTGCCGGAAATTTTGGTTTGTATGCGCGCAGGATCGAATTGGCTGGGGATTTGGGCAGGGATAGTAAAGTCCTGTTAAGCAATGCCGAAGAAGTGAAAATGGACGAGACTGGATTGACGCTGCAAGGTTTGCAGGCAGTCATTCTGGAGTGTATCTGAACATTGATTTCTGCCAGATGTACGTCCCACTAAGCGGGTTTGCACATCTGGCGGAAAGTAATTTTCAAAAATGCGAAACGTTGCGCATATCTTGTAAAAGGACTCGTGATTTTGTCATAAAAATAAAAAAGCGCTGATTTCTCAGCGCTTTTGCCAATGGAGCATACGGGATTCGAACCCGTGGCCTCAACAATGCGAATGTTGCGCGCTCCCAACTGCGCCAATGCCCCATAGGACTAGTATAACACAATTTATAAAAAAATCAATTCCTATTTTGATTTTTTGTCGCGGAATCATATGGATGTGAGCATACTGACGAAAATACAGGAGTGTCGCAGCGGAAAGATTGGAAAATAGCGCCTGTACCATTGACGAAAAACAATCTTTTTTTTATAATTATAGATAAAGATTTGATCAGTTTCAATGTGAAAGGAGAATAGATATGTCTAATATGCCAAAAAAAGAGGTATTAGAACAAGTATATGGTGAAAGTGAGAAAAGTGGGAAAAGGTTTTTGCATTTGTCGGAACGTTTTGCCGAGAATTTTGGAGATGCGGAAGTGGAATTTTTTACATCGCCGGGCAGGACGGAGATGATTGGGAATCATACAGATCATAATGGAGGCAAGATTGTGGCGGCGAGTATCAGTTTAGATACCATTGGAGCCGCGGCGCCAAATGGGACGGGGATTATTCATATCCGCAGTGAAGGCTATGATATGATTGACGTGGAAATTGCTGCGGTTTCTGCCGTAGAGAAAAAAGCAGGGACCAAGGCGTTGATTGCGGGTATGGTAGAAGCGATTGATAAGTTTGGGTTTGCAATCGAAGGTTTTGACGCTTATGTGACGACAGAGGTAATTGCCGCGGCAGGCGTTAGCTCATCGGCATCGTTTGAAATGTTGTTTTGCGCTATGGTCAATGCGCTGTTTAACGACAACAAAATGCAGCTTGGGGATTGTGCCAAAATCGGTCAGTATGCGGAGAACAATTTCTGGATGAAATCCTCCGGTCTGATGGATCAGATGGCGTGCGCAGCAGGCGGCGCAATCCTGTTGGATTTTGCAGATGATATCAAATGCGAGAAAATCAACGTATCCTTTGATGCATTGGGTTATGATATGGTAATTGTCAATACTGGAAAAGGACATGGAGATTTAAGCGAGGAGTACTCCGCAGTGCCGGGAGAAATGTTCCAGGTGGCCGCTGCGCTTGGCGTCAAAAGGCTTTGTGAAAGCAATTTGGAAGAATTTGTGGCAAAGGTTCCGGAGATCAGCAAAGCTGTGGACAACGATCGTTCCATTATGCGCGCGCTGCATTTCTTTGAAGAGAACCGCAGAGTGGAAGAAGCTGCTCAGGCGCTTGCAAACGGCGACGGTTCGACTGTCCTGCGTCTGTTAACAGAATCCGGAAATTCCTCCTGGAAGTGGCTGCAAAATTGTATGTCCAAATCCAATGAAAAGGATCAAAAAGTTGCCCTGACCCTTGCCTTAACAGAACTCTATCTGGAACAGATAAAAGACGGCTGTTGCAGAGTGCATGGCGGCGGTTTTGCAGGCGTGATCCTGGCTGTGATTCCAAAAGCCAAAACAGATGATTATGTCCAATACATATCCGCATTTGTCGGAGAAGAAAACGTATATCCGATGCAGATCCGCCAGACAGGCGCGGTACGCTTGGTTTAAGAATGAGCCGCCGGGTGGCCGAGCAGGATGAAAAATCTTGCTCCGCCTCCCGGCGTATCTGTTACGATAATCTTTCCGTCATGGGCCGTGACAATTTCATGGGCGATGCAAAGTCCGAGTCCAAAATGTTCTTTGGAGGATCGGGATGATTCCGCCCGGTAGAAACGTTCAAAAATAAACGGCTTGTCCTGATCGGAAATACCAATCCCATTGTCCTCCACAGTAATCCAAAAGATAGATTTATCGTAGGATACCGCTAATTTCACGTATCCGCCGGCTTTGCCATAGCTGAGCGCATTGGAAATCAGAATGCCAAGCGTCTGTTCTATTCGTTTGGCATCACAGTTGCAGCTGGGGATGGGTTCTTCAGGAAGTTCAATTTTGGGCGTGATTTGGTGTTCTTTGGCCAGGGGTTCAAACGTTTCAAATACGTCCAAAAGCAGCGTGTCCAGCTCTACAGGCTGTAAATCCAAGGCAAAGCGTTCGGTATCCGCTCGGTTTAATAACAGCAGATCATTGACCAGTGTGGATAGCCGCAGGGATTCTTCTTCAATAATGTGGAAAAAATGTTCCTTTTGCACGTCGTTGGCAGATTTGGCCGCGGAAATGGCTGAACAGATCACGGCAATCGGTGTACGAAGTTCATGGGAGGCGGCGGCGACAAAAGCGGTTTGTTTTTTTCTGGATTCAATGATCGGTTTGAGCAGCCTGCCGGTATAATAATACGAAAACAGGAGCAGGATGGCGATACCGGCAATGTTTAAAATCAGAAAACGAATTCGCTGTGTCTGAATCTGTGTGGTAAGCGTCCGTTTGGAAGAGAGGATAATGCCTGAAATGATGCCATCATTTTTGCGGATTTTAATTATGGATGCATAATAGGGGTCTCCAAACGAAGAGTCCCAGGAAAATTCTTGGTGTACGGCAGAATAATGGGAGCCGTTTTCCAGTGTGGGAAAATGTTTTTGAGCATATGCCTTGGCTTCGTTGGTTAAGGTAATTGCTTCCTGGGAGAGGACAATCCGGTTATAGGCAATGGGGGTATCGTTATCGTATAATGCCAGAATAAAATGCTGGTTGGCGGAAGTCTTGGAGAGCCATTCCCAGGTCAGGTTATCCTGTTGTTCCAGACCAAAAAGCAGGGTATTGACGCTGGAAGAAAAGATAAGGGCATGGTTGTGCGTCAATTCATTTTCGGACATATATAAGTAGCCAACGGACATGGCGATTAAAATTGCGCCTGCAATTCCGGTAAAGAACAGGGTCAGGCGTCGATGCAATTTTTTATACATGAGAGGTATCCTCCAGATGATATCCGATGCCGCGGACGGTTTTAATGGCAACATTGCGGCTGACAGATTTTAAACGGCGGCGGATAAAATGCATATAATTGTCCAGGTTGCCGTCCTCCACCTCGCTGTCAAATCCCCAGACTTTGGAAAGCAACGTGGCGCGTGGAAGCGTCTGGGAAGGGTTTTGCAGAAAAATCTTAAGCAGGGAGCCTTCTTTCTTGGAAAGCGTGCACTGTCCGATCGGACCGCTGAGCTGGTTGGACTCCGGATCATAGCAGATGTCTCCAAAAGAAAAACTCTCTTGCGCCTGCCATTGTCTTGGTCTGCGGCTGATACTGCGAATGCGGGCAAGCAATTCTTCAAAGTCAAACGGTTTTACCAAATAGTCGTCAGCGCCGGAATCTAAACCCGTTACTTTGTCCTGAAGCTCTCCGAGCGCGGTCAGGAGGATGACGGGCGTCTGAATGCCCATAGAACGTATTTTTTTTAAAACCGTAACGCCGTCGAGTAATGGGAGCATCCAATCCAGTAAAATTAGATCATGAATCTTTTCTTGTATAAAAAAAAGGGCGTCTTCGCCGTTCTCACAGGCATCAACCGTAAAATGATTTTGTTTTAATTGGAATGCAAGCGTTTCCAGAAGGTTTTTGTCGTCTTCTACTAGTAAAATTCGCATGATTTCCTCCTTCGTTTTGCATATGTGGGAAAAATGATAACATAGAAAGCTTTAAATAGTCTCTAAAATTTAATGTGTATTTTGCCCGCATTTTTTTATTATATGGTAAAAAGACGTTATCTTCAACTAAGATATAGCAATGGTGAGGGGGATTGGGGATCCGACCGTCTGTCTGGGGCAGGGTATGTGCGGTTTGCTGGATTCGGAGCTAAGGGGTTCTAAAGCATCCGGTATGGGGGTGGAGCGTTGTGATTAGTGTTTTGTATCTTTGATTTTGATACTTTGTTTTTTCCATGCGTATTACAGTTTATTGGGTTTGATAGATTAGTCTGGGGAGGGTGGGACGCTGTTTCGTTTTCTGTGAATTTTTAGTGGGACTTAAAAAAGCAGCCGACGTTTTTTGTCCGCTGTTTTTTTGTTTATGCGCAGAACTGTCTTCCCGCAGGTCTGTACAGTCAATCAAGTCTAGCCTAGAAAGAATCAAGGTGTATGCGAGAGGATGGCTTAACTGCTACGGAATAGCAAGTATGAAGAACAACATCGATAACATCAACGGATGGCTCTATCACAGAATACGTATGTGCATATGGAGACAATGGAAACTACCAAAAACGAAAAAGAGAAATCTTATCAAAATGGGAATACCAGAATACTTTGCACATATAGTGGCAAACAGCCGAAAAGGACACGGGTTTTGTTCAAATCTTACAACAGTAAAACGAGCCATGTCAAAAGAAAGACTGATAAACAGTGGCTTTTATGATTTAGCCACAGTCTATCAGTCCGTGCACGTCAACTATTGAAACCGCCGTGTACCGAACGGTACGCACGGTGGTGTGAGAGGACGGCGGCTAATCCCCGCCTCCTACTCTATTTTACTCTGATGTTTTTCTTGGCGCTGAATTTGGTGTAAATCTTCTGGCCGTTGATGGTTGTATAGGCTCTGGTTCGGAAGTAATACTTTTTACCGCTTTTCAGCTTTTTAATGGTTTTTGATGTTCCGCTTACGTTTATCTTGGTGGCTTTTTTGAATTTGGAATTATCTGCATACTGTATTTGGTAACCTTGTGCATTTTTGACTTTGGTAAGCGTCACTTTGACCTGCTGTTTCTTAGAGGTCTTTAAGGCTTTGAGGCTTGCGGAGGAAGATTTGAACGCGTCGGTTTGTGCTGCGGTCAATGCCTGTTTGGCTTCTTCGGCTGTTTTTTGTGCAGCTTCCGCAGCTTCTTTGGAGGCTTTGGCAGCCGCTTCCAGATCTGCGGTGTTGGCTTTTAAGCCTGCCGCCGCTGCAAGCAGGTTGTCGGCAGCCGCTTGTATTTCTGCTTCTGTGGCGTTGGCGGACTGCATGACTCTGTCTGCTTCCGCAAGCGCCTGTTGGAAAATGGCTACGCTTTCCTGGGTATAGGAGGAAGTGTTTAAGCCTTTATAGGAATTGTAAATCGTTCCAAGCAGCATTGATTTCATCAGGTCGGCGTCAGAGGATTTTCCTGCTTTGGTAAGGGTATCCTGATAGAGCAGATAAAATGCGGATGCTGACCAGCTAAAGTTCTTGGTATGCAGTCCGGCTCCGGTAAGCGGATTGTAGTTTTCGCGTATCGGGCCGTCGCCCAGTAAGCCTTCGGTGTTATCAAACAACGCATAGGCCATTTCCAACGCTTCCGTCTGGTAGCCATAGTTTTCCAATGCTTCTACGCCGTAGAGCGCCTGATCCAGCCAGACCGGACCTCTCCAGTAACGGGCAGCTTCAAATTTATCGTTGTCCAAGGATGCCGTTGGGAATGGAACCTTTAAGTTAAATTTGTTGGGGTCTACCATGTTATCTTTTACTTTGGCAGCCTGTGCGGGCGTTGCCAGATTGGCCCAAAGCGGGATCCAGCCTTCTGTGCCTTTGCCGCGGTTGACTAACAGTTTCTTTTCGGAGCCGTTCTGGTTGGTCTGTAAATCGTAGTAAAAACCAGTCGCTTCGTCATACATCTTGGTGTTGATGTATTCCTGAACTTTGGCGGCTTCGGCCTGGTATTTGGCGGCGTCATCTGTTTTGCCCAAAAGTTCCGCCATGGATTTTAAGTACAGTTTTTCTGCATATAAATAAGCGTTTAAGTCTACGGATTCCTGATTGATGGAATAGCCTACGACATTGCCGTTTGCATCGGTGTTGGCAAATACCTGTACGCCGATATCATCCGGACCATTGCCTTCTTTGTCAAAACGGGTTGCATTGTCCATGCCGCTTTCCCATGCCGCTGCTTCGATGACTGCATCGGCGTCTACCAGCGCCTGACCGTTTTCATCGGTTCCGATAATCCATTCGCCATTTTCGTCCTCTACCCATACATAATGGGAATCATGTACCATGGCGCCGTATTCGGCGATGCCGTTTTGATCGGTGTCGCGGTTGGTGTACCACCATTCGTGGTAAGCCGCTAATTTTGGATACATTTCCTTTAAAAATTCCATATCTTTGGTCTGTTCATAGACATTCCAAATCGACCATCCGGCCAGGGCAGGCTTGGAATTCCGCTCGTTCCAGTTGCCGCCGTCTTCTCCTCTGGAGGCGTCCTTGTTAAAGAATATGCAGTCGATAATGGCGCCGGCATCCTGCGGACGGATCGTATCGTCTGCTGTAATCTGATGATCAAACAGTGCGCGGATGTTGTCCTGCGCCAGATCACCGTTAAAGCGAGCGGTTGCTACGGCCTGCTTCCAGGAGTCCCAGGCCCACATACCGATAAACCATTTATAGGACATGGATGGCACGACGCCGTCATGCAATAAGGCGCCAGCGGCGCTTCTCCAGTTGGTAGTAAGGGTTTCAATGGATTTAACGGCAGCGTTCCGATAGAGTTTACTCAGCGTATTTTCTCTGCCTGCAAAGGTTTTGTCCAAATATCCTTGCCAGCGCGCCGTATTTTCATCAAAATATTTTTGCGGATTGGAAAAAATAGCGTCGTTTGCCGCAAGCTCTTTTGCTTCTTCTTCGGCGGTGAACGTAAAGCTCTGTGTCTGGCAGGTGGTAAAGGACTGGCCTTTTGGAATGGAAACGGTTTCGTTTAACTCCGACACATAGGACATATTATTGTCGTTTAAGGTGGTGGTAACCGCCTTGTCATAGGTTAGGTTAAATCGGTTTTCCGCTCTGGTCAGATAGTTCCAGGTGCTGCGGACTTCTTCAAACTGTACTTCGACGCCTTGAGCGGTTTTGGCAAGGTTGGCCATCAATTTGAGTGAATTTCCTGTTTTTTCAAAGATTTTCCCGGTCCACTTGATCTTTAATTCCAGATCGGACTGGGCGTTGTCGATGGTAGTCCGGATCAATGCGGTACGGTTTGATACGTAGATTAATTCCAGCGTCAGACGGAAAGCGTCGAGCTGATAGGTTTGCACCAATTTGCCCGGATAGTAAATTTGTTCGGTATTGGCCGGAGTTACCGCAGACAGATCATATACGTTGCCCGCTGTATCGGAAATTACAATTTTGTTGATAGCGTCCGATAAATTGACGGGATATTCCTCCGCAATAATAACGGGGCCTGCAAAACCGCCGTATAGCTGCGTTGCTTCCGGATCGTGCAGATAATAGCCATGCCATGCGCCCAAATCGGCAAAGTTGTTGTACTTATTGGTACTATAGTCGCCATAGATAATTTCACTTGGCGTAGCCGTAATGTCCAGCACATTAGCATAGTCTTCAATATTATTCGTGATCGGAGCAGCTTCCACACGCAGCGGTTCTAGACCAAATGGTTGGATAGCTCCTATTGCCAGCGTTACTGCACATACGCCGCTCATAAAATTTTTCCATAACTTTCGTTTCATTGGAATATACCTCCTGAAATATACGTTGCTTGCTCTGCTTCGTTTTTTACTATTCTATATGCCCGATTGACGTTTGAAAGGCCGTAGGGCCAATTTGTCCTATTTTTAATTTTTCCCCCTTTCTTTGTTTTCCTTTCAAACGTGAAAAGAGTCGTAAAAACGACTCTTAACAATGAAACCCAATTCTATCATGTATATTCATTGTATTCAATTGGCACAGGCCGAAAGTCTTGTCAGAACAGGCCTTTAAGCCTTGCATATACTGGGAAAAATAAAAAAAAATTTTTTTGGATGGTAGGACATTTTGATTTGTGTAATATATGAATAAGATTTGTTTTTATTTAGATGTAAATTAAAGATTTCTCTGTTACAGTATTTGCGAATGAAACAAAATGAACACAGGAAATGGAAAGGAGATTTCATATGAAAATGAAAAGATGGATGCGGTCAGCCGCAAAATTGCTTGCGGGAATATTGTTACTGGGGGCGACAGGCTGTGGAAATCATCCCCAAAAAGAAGCAGGCAGCCAAAGCTCCGTTTCAGAAAATACCTCCGTTTCCTCCAAAGGGGAGGATGGGCAAGAGGTGGTAACAGGAAGGTATGTAGAGGTGCAAAAGAATACCCCGGAAGGTTTGGTGAAACTGGAAGATATGGTCAGGTTGTCGGACGGGAGTATTGCACTGTTAAATCCGTCAAGCGGAATGTTGTATACATCAAAGGATAACGGGGACTCCTGGGAGTCCAAAGAGCTGCCGGTTCTGGACGATAAACTACAGACGGAAGAGATGGAGGTGACCAGTATGGCGGTCGCGCCAGATGGAGGCGTATTTTTTTCCTATGTGGATTGGAAGAATCCCAGTGATGTAGACGGCATTCTGGAGCATTATATCTATATTGACAAAGAGGGAAACGATTCTGAAATTCAACTGACCGATGCGTCTGGAAGCTTTACTTTTTATTTATCCGGTGTGATGTTTACAGGAGAACGGACGCTGATTGGGGTGATGAATGGGGGATCGGTTTATCAGATCGATTTGGATGCAAAAACAGTAACAACAATAAACGGTATGGAATATGACGTGGAGAAGGTGATTTTGGCCGGGGATTATCTGCTGTCGCCGGAACAGATTTATCAGATTTCCGCAGGAACGGGCGTAGAGGATGCGGTTCTCTGCGATTTTTTGGAACAGGAGACGAAAGGATATAAGGCGTTGTCCGCCTGCTTTGACAGCGTGGAAAATACGATTTATTCTGCATCGACAAGCGGCCTATACAGTCATGTAGTCGGCGGGAGTTCCATGGAAAAGCTTTTGGACGGCGGTCTTTCTCAGCTAGGCGATCCGACTAAAAAAGCAGTCTCTATTTTAAAAAATGACGACGGCAGTTTTTTAATTGCCTATAACGACGGGGAAATCGATCAATATACTTATGACAGCGAGGCACCGTCTGTGCCGACACAGCAGCTTACCGTATATAGCCTGGAACAGAATACGACAATCAGCAAGGCTGTCAGCAGTTTTCGGAAGAGCCATCCGGATGTATATGTCAAACAGGAGTTTGGACTGTCCGGCGATTATGGCGTGACGAAAGAAGATGCGATCCGGAATTTAAATACCCGGTTATTGGCGGGGGAAGGCCCGGATGTGCTGTTATTGGACAATATGCCGATGGATTCCTATGTGGAAAAGGGGATTCTTGCAGATTTAAGTGAAACAGTCGACGCCTTGGAAAAAACAGACGCTTATTTTTCCAACATTTTAAGAGCATATCAAGAGGAAGAAAGTATCTATGCCTTGCCTATTCGTTACTTTGTGCCGGTGATGGCCGGCGAAACAGGAAATGTGGAAAACATCTCTGATTTGGCGTCATTGGCCGAGGCTGTAAAAATCGCAAGAGATGCGTATCCGGATTCTGAAACGGTGATGGGCACGTATACGGCCGAGGAATTGTTAAAACAGCTTTATTTGATAGCTGCCGATGCGTTTCAAAAAGACGGGAAGCCAGATCCAGAAGCAATTCGGATGTTTTTGGCAAAAGCGCTGGAAATCTACGAGCAGGAGCATAAAAACGTTACGGAAGCTATGTTGCAACAGCGCAATGAGTCGATGGTCTGGCGAGAAGAAAATGACATGATGGAATCCATAGAGAATGTGGCGTTTGATACAAATCAGGTGTTTAATCTGATGGCCAAGGTTCAGCTGTTGGCATTCGGAAGGTTTACCGGTATGGATGATTTTCAGTTTTGTAACGCGCTTCCCAAAAATAAAGACACCCTGGTATGGAAAGTTTTGCCTGGAGCGTCTGGAAATATATTTGCGCCCAATGGGATTGTGGGTGTAAATGAAAAATGCGGCGACAAAGAACTGGCGGTGGCTTTTTTACAGGAAACATTGGGGAAAGATGTTCAGAAGGCGGATTTGGGGGATGGCTTTCCAGTCAATATGGATGCGTTTGATCTATTTGCAGTGAATCCAAACCCGGAAATGCATATGGGTTTTTCCGCATCTACTGTAGATGAAAACGGTAAGAAGGAATCTGTGCAGTATAGCGCGGAATGGCCCGAACAGAAGGAAATCGACGCGTTGAAAGAGCAAATAGGAAAACTGAACATACCGTCTCTGATCGATGATGTGATGGAAACGGCAGTGATGGAAAGCGGCGTCAAGGTTTTGGAGGGCGGCTTGGGCGTCGATGAAGGGTGTGATGAGATTGTCCAAAAAGTGGAACTCTATCTGGCAGAGTAGATGCCTGTTCTGGCTGCCAAGTTTTGCGGGCGTGTTGTTATTTGCCGTACTGCCGTTTGGGCAGGTGGTGGTACGCTCCTTTCAAAATGGGTTTCGTAATTATCAGACGACGCTTGAAAATGAGGCTTTTCATCTGGCCGTAAAAAATACCTGCCGTTTTGTAGGCATTGGACTCCCACTCTTGCTGCTGTTATCGTTTGCGGCTGCGCTCGGGATCTATAAAAGCAAGTGGATGCAGTTGTTAAAATCCATCTACTTGCTGCCTTTGGCAGTGCCTACGGCGGTGGTTGCGCTGATTTGGAAAGTGTTTTTCCATAAGGCTGGGATTGGAAATCAGATCCTGTCATTTTTTCATTTAGGGGCCGTTGACTGGCTTTCCGGAGACGCGGCTTTTTGGGTATTGATTATCAGCTATCTGTGGAAAAATATGGGTTATACGATTGTCCTTTGGATTGCCGGCATGGCTGGGATTCCAGAGAGCATTACGGAAGCGGCAAGAGTGGACGGCGCAACGGAATGGCAATGTGTGCGCTATATGATTTTGCCCCAGTTAAAACCGGTTTTCTTTACGATTACGATGCTTTCGTTTTTAAATTCTTTTAAGGTTTTTCGGGAGGCTTATCTTGTGGCGGGCGCGTATCCGCATAAGAGTATGTATCTTTTGCAGCATTTGTTTAATAACTGGTTTACCAATCTGGATATTGACAAGATGTCGTCCGCGGCAGTTCTGCTGGCAGTGTTTTTTTCTCTGTGTTCGCTGACGCTTCAAAAAATGTGGGAAAAAGAGGAGGTGGCTTAATATGCGTATAAAATTATTTCGGGCGGCGCTGTTTGCTGTAGGATTGCTGGTCTGCTTTCCGATTCTCGCGGTGGCGTTTGGCTCTTTAAAAAGCGATCGGGAGCTTTTGACTGCGCTTTCCCCAATTCTGGGGGCAACTGGCGGCCAGATTCAGTGGCATTTGCTGCCTTTGTATCCGACCGGTATGCATTTTGTCAAACTGCTCTTTCTGACGCCGGAGTTTTTTACGGTATTTTGGAATTCAGTGAAACTCGCAGGCTGTATTTTATTGGGACAGATGCTTATCGCAATTCCAGCGGCATGGGCCTTTGCTAAATTTTCGTTTCGCGGTAAGGGGGCTTTATTTATTTCGTATGTGATTTTAATGCTGATGCCGTTTAGCGTTATGATGCTGCCCTCTTATTTGG
>CAOJLW010000010.1 GCA_948438565.1 uncultured Lachnospiraceae bacterium
CCGTTTGTCTCCTCCCAGGCTCCATCTTTACCGTAATCCCGGCGGCTGACGGCCTCGCCATTCTCCGTTAACGTCACGCCGATATTGGATACGGATACTTCCGCTGCGTAGTTTTCACTATAGTATGTCAGCGCCGCCCTCGCGCTCCCCACTGTGCTAAAGAGCAGCAGCGACGCTGCCGCCGCCAGGAGAATGACCGGCGTTATGACACTCCTTTTTTTACTCATGATCCACTGCCCCCTTCACTTGATGCGCCGCCTGCCTGACCCGAATCCAAAACCATAGACCAGTCTGCATACGGCTTTCCATCCTTGTCGTAGAGCGCAGGCGTCGATTCCTGCACAACGATTACATTAAAATCTGTTTCCGCACCCAGATGATCAATCCCTATTAAAAGCTCCGTAGCGCTGCCGCCTGCCGGAACCACGTCACTATAGTAATAATAACCGCCTTCTCCAAGCGTCCATTTGCCGGACGCATCGGAATACGTCAATGCATCCTGATATGCGCTTCCAGCCAGCGCTTTCACACGAATAAAGCTTTCCCGATCACCCGTATTCTTAATAATCACATGTTTCGTCCAATTGCTGACCGTCTCCTCTGGCACGCCTGTGGCAAACCCAAGACTGATCGCGGCGCCGCCGCTTGCCGTAGCGTAAGTCGTAAAGTAGGCCATGGCGCTGCCTGTGCTGATGGCTGCCGTAAGCGCGAGCGCCGCTGCCGCCATGCCGATTGTTTTTTTATCGAGACATTTCCTCATCGCTCATCCCCCTTTACTGCTGCGTACTGTCTGTCTGCTGCTCGACGTCCCAGGTTCCGTCTGTATAAGTGAAATGGTTGACAATCCCTAGACTGTTGTTTGTACGTCCGTCATATGCATTTTTAAAAGTGACGCTTACAGGATTTTGCGCATCCTCATCGGCAATTACCATTACCTGCTGTGACTGCGCGCCCACCGGCTGATAGCTTCCTCCGCTGTAGGCTTCCGTCACGGTTACCTGTGCGCCTGCCGGTATATGCCGCACCAAAACGCGTTTTTGACCCGGCGCATTGAAATTAATTGCCACTGCGTCGCTGTACACGCTTTTCCCATCCTTTTCGGCCTCTACCTGAAAGACAAAATACGCATCTCCCAGGCTTTGATTATATGAGGTCAATTCTTTTATAATTTCCAGATTTCCGTAGCGTACCGACTGATCTGGCTTTACATCCGCCGTCACATCGTATATCCAGGCGTCGTCCTGCGTCTCATAGTAATAATTGTTAGGCAGTGAGATTAAATATGGCGTAAACGCATACGAATATTCCGGAGAAGTAACGCTCTCTGCCTTTACCAAATACATTCCTGCGGACAGACCAGATATCGTATCCTGCACAGCCTCCGCTTTGTTTAAAACAATCTCTTTTTCCGGATCCATAGCCGCGCTTTGCACCAGATTGGCCGCTGATTCAGCCATCTGCCGCCAAGACTCCGCTGTTGTATGTTCATCCGCTCCTGCAAAATCCAGCTCCTCATATCCGGTACACGGCGTATAGTTTCCGGACGCGTCCATATCCGCTACCCGGTAGATCCTGACCGGTATTTCCAATCCAGCCAATTCAGTGTATTCCGCCTCAACGTTTTCCAGCTTAAATGTGATAGAACATTCCCTGTCAACCTCCACTGCGCCTGCCGCGGACATTTTTTGTACGCCAGACAACAGGGATACCAAAGCCAGGGCAAAAGCCAATGTCCATACGCCCTTTTTTCTACATACTTTCATATCTACTTTCAGCCTCCCTTTTCTTGCCCTTTATCCCGTCGCCGGAACAAGAACTTTATGAAAAATATCACAAGCAGTGTTACGGACAGGCCAATCAGCAAATACAGCATATAGTAGTTCTGCACTGCCTTTAGCATGGACTCCGACACACTCTTCGCTTCCTCTTCCCCCGTGTACGGCACACGGCTTCCACGGACTAACAGCCTGTGGGAATTTACGCCGTATGGGGTACAGGTAAATAACGTCACCTGATCCTTCCCCTCTTCTATTTTAAGAGCATCACCTAATGCTTCCATATCGTCTTTATCTATCATCGGCAGAATCTTATCCACCTGATACGCAAGCGTTTCATCCAGGATATGAATGTAAAACGCATCTCCTTTTTCAAGCTGATCGATATCGGTAAACAGTCTTGCGCTTGGCAGGCCCCTGTGAGCCGCCAGCACGCTGTGTGTACTTTCTCCGCCAATCGGAAGCTTCGTCCCGTTTAAATGTCCCGCCCCCGTCTGCAAAATATCTTCGCCTGTACCGTGGTAAATACTGATCTGGACATTGATCTTGGGAATGGAGATATAACCCATAATGCCATCTCCTGCAACGTTTAAAATTTTCCAGTATTCGGTATCCTGCAAATCCTCGCCCAACTCCCCAAAAACATCTCCAAACAGCGTATTATATGTCAACGTATGATTAAAAGCCTTTGCCGCTTCCCATTCGTCAGTCAAATCTTTTGGTTCCAAATCCTTGACGTTCTCTTCATAGGTACTAATCAACCTGCTTTGCAGGTATGTATTCCACTGATTCGAAACGGTTGGGTATGCCAGTATCCCAAAGCCAACCAAAAACAACAGGCCAAAGAATACACTGGAAAGCTTCCGCATCATAACGAACCCCCTTTACCTGGATCCGAATCATCCCCATCCGATATGTCTTTTAACCAATCCAAAATATCTACCTCTAAATCGGAAGGATATTCATACCAATCCGGATCGTGTTCCTTACTGTCGGATGGGTAAGCGTATGGCTCCTGACCGGACGCTTTTTTTGGTATCGCATCCTGGCTGGCGGCTCCTGCCGCGGCTTCTTGTATCTTGCCGGCGCCCATCCTGACGGCAAACGATCCGGCTCTTTTCTTTAAACGCCTATCGATCAGATACAACAGGAGAATAAACGCCCCTGTCACTCCCAGGCCTACCAATACCCACAGCAGATAACTGGTATGCACGCTAGGCCCCAGGAACAGGGAACCGGTATCCTGCATTACCAGATCCTCATACTCTACCCTGTGTCCACGCACCAAAAGCCTGTGGCTGTTGACGCTATATGGCGTACAGGTTAAAAGCGTTACCAAATCCATTCCTTCCACAACATTTAAATCGCTGGTATCCGACGGTTCCACTACGTTAATCAGATCCACCTGATAACAAAGGGTATCATCTAAAATATGGAGTACAAAATAATCCCCTTCCTGCAATTGATCCAAATCCGTAAATAACGCCGCGCTTGGAAGTCCCCTATGAGCGGAAATTACCGCATGGCCGTCTACACCGCCAATTGGAAGCGTACTGCCCTCTAAATGTCCGGCTCCCTTTTGTAAAACGGCCTCATTGGTCGTATGAAAAATCGGAAGATTGACATTGATTTTGGGAATTTCCACAGAGCCTATCATCCCATCGCCCGTCAGATTCAGACATTCATTATATTCCGCCCCGCCTCCGCTGTGCAGCTCTGCCTCAGCGAAAGAATCTGGCAGAATATAGGGGACAAGCACATCGTTATAGGCCTTTGCCCTTGCCCACTCCGCATCATAATCGACCGTTCCCGCCGATTCCATAGACGAAAGCGTCTCCTCATACGTGGACAGCAGCCGGGACTGCCTGTAGCTATTCCATTGGTTTGCTGCAAATGGATACAGCAACAGGGACAGGCCGGCCAAAAATAACAAACATAATATCATGGTCATAAAATGATTTTTTTTCATCCGGACTCTCCTTGCTGTTGTATTTTTATTACCGGGACAAATCACTTTGCCCCGGTAATAGAATTGTTTTTATTTCTCAAAAATACTCTTATCGACTGATTATTTTGCAGACCTTCTGCGGCTTGCGAAAAACATTGCTGCTGCAAGGATCATAATCAGGCAGCCGCCGATTGTGAAGATTGTCGTACCAATACCACCCGTAGAAGGCAGACCAGCCAATTTGGTGTTGTGGAACTCAAAAGTGTCTTCCGATGTGTCAGTTTTTACTGTAACGCCGCCTTCATTTGTCCAGGTATACTCGGTGGACGTCTGCTCGTCGCCCTCGCCAATGATAATTGTAGGACCGCCTGTCAATTTGCCAGTAGTCTGATCAAAGGTTGCTTCAATACGCACTTTGATATATTCATCTCTGAGCTGATATCCTGCCGGAGCCTTTTCCTCATGCAGATAGTAATCTGTATTGGCTTTCAGACCTGTAAATGCTGCGATACCGTTTTCTCCTGTCACACCTGTAGCAATGGAATCCACCTTTGTATAGGTTCCATCCTGATTTTTTGTATAGATTGCAAATTCAGCGTTTGCAAGCGGTGTATATGTCTTTTCCGTTTCTCCTTCTTTTACAACTCCATCATCTGTTTTCTTGAAGTTCTCTGTAATGGTTGTATCTGTTCCATTTGCCTTTGCGTTAATGCCAAACGTATACTGTTCCGTTTCCTTCTCCTGGCTTGTAACGGATTCCTTATTGGTCGGATCATTGGTATAGTCTACTTTTACATTGTTCGTTGTCAGATTAACAGCCTGATCTAAATTCTGTTTTGCTTCTTCTGTCAACTGTGCCTGATATTCTACGACAATGTATTTGCCGCCGTTTATGTACGCTTTTGCCTGGTCGCCAGCGCCTTTTGCATTTGCAGTTTCGGAAACGTCAATTGTCATCTTTGTGCCGTTCATTGACGGCGTAACTGTTAATTCCGTCCTGTCTGCCTCTTCAGAATCTTTTGCAGGCTGTAAATAAACCTTCACGCTGTTTGCAACAAATTCAAGATTATTAGACAAGGTATCGGTAATCACATATTTTACTTCTTTGTAGTTATCCTGATATGCCGGAATCTGAGCTTTAATTGTAAATGGAATCTTATCATCAAGCTGGAAATTATTGTTTGCCGTTGTCTTTTCTACGTCCGGTTTGGAGAATTTTGCATATGCATTAACGCCTCCGGCAACAAAGTTTCCTGATGCGTCAACGCTGCCGCCTGTTAAGGTTCCGTTTGCATCCGTCCCAACATTGACGCTGACAATCATCGGATTATAAATCGTCTGATTGGTGCCGCTAATCAAAATCAGCCACATACCCGCTTCTAAAGCTGTCGTATAGTTCGTAGTTGCCGCTTCCTCTGATGCCGGCGTCCAGGTAAGGCCTGTTTTCTCCGGCAATGCCGCTGTGCCGGCCTGCGCTGCCAACTCTGTAATCTCAGATGCCGCCGGAACTTCCAGATTGCTTGGTTTCCCTGTAACAATATTCTCAAATTTACCGTTCGCATTGTAACGAACAATCTGATATGCCTTTAATGTTGCGCCCTTTACTACATTCTGAACCGTTACGGTTGCCGTTGGAGCTTGTTGAACGGTCGGTTCCGCCATACCCATGGTTGTCATTCCCATGACCATTGCCAGTGTCAATAGCACTGCAAACAGTTTCTTCATCTTTTTCATTTTTCCTTCCTTTCTTAGGGAACTCTGCCCTGTCTGTTGCTTGTTTTTAGTTACGTACTTCTTGGTTATTTGTTGCGTTGCGGTTTCAGAGCCGTTGAGAAATCTATATTTCTTTTTTCCACTTCCCAACGCCTCCACTACCGTTGTTTTTATATAAGATCAGTAAGTTCCTGACCAAATATCATGGTTGTGTCAGACCGGATCAATGGATCCGCACCCTGCGTTGTTTCATATAAACCCCGCTTGCAATCATCATCAACAGCGTCCCTGCAAGCACATAGAGATAAATGCCAGCTCCACCGCTGTCAGGCAGCGTATATAAAAAGTCATCGAATACTGTAATCTCTACTTTGCTATACTCTCCGCTTTTCTGTATCAGCTGCAATTTCGTAACTTGATCCGCGGGCGTCTGCCCTGCTGCCGGAACGTCTATCGGCTGATCCGACGATGCCTTGAGACTCCCCGCAGATACAGTGATGCGCCTGGGATCCGCCTCTTCTCTTATAATTTCAATTGTCACCGGCTCCTTCATCACCATATAGGGATGCGGCGCTTTTGTTTCTTCCAGGATATATCTGCCGGAGGGCAGTCCGGAAATTTGGATGACGCCGTCTTGGTCTGTTACATACGTTCCGACTTCCGTTCCATTTTCATCCGTCAGTGTAAACGAAGCGTCTTTTATCCGAATCGTATCCGATTTATTTGTTTTAATCAGTTGCAAATCCAGTTTATCCGCCACATAAATATTGGTAAATGTAAAATCCAGCATATCGTCTTTTTTGAGTTCGCCGCTTTGCACTCTGTCTGACTCGTCTATCGTATAATCTCCGGGAAGGTTTATTTCTTCTACCTGGTATTCGGTATTGTAATCAAGTCCCTCAAACCAAACCGTTTCGTTGGCCCTAATCATAAACTTCCCGTCATCTGACGTCTGGCCGCTTGTGCTCTCACCGCCTACCATTTTTTTATAAACAGCCTTTGGCACAGGCGTAAAATCATCGTCCTTTTTGCCTTTTTTCTTTAGAACAAATGTAAATTCTCCAGTTTCACTGGGAACGTCCTCCGCTACCGCAGAATCGATCAACTTCGTAACAGATAACTGTTTTTCTACGCGCTGATTTTCAAATTCCAGCGGCCGAACCGAATCCGATACCTGATAATCGGTATAACCCTCCGTATGGAGCGGCTTGGTCTGCGTATAATCGGGATCTGCCTGTTCACTTACGTTATAAAACGTTCCCTTATCTATATTGATAAACAACGCCATCTGTTCAGGCTTCAGGCCGAATTTCCCATCTACCGTTTTCTGTGGTTCTTCATAGACCAGTTGTCGCGTTTCCGTATCATAAAGATAGTATTCTGCGTCCGACCATGCGCTGTCCTCGCCTTTCCTGCCCTGCGTTAAGAGGAAGGTAAACGTTTTATCCCTGTCGCCCTCGCCATTCAACTTTTTAGAAACAGCAAACGCCGCTTTGGTATTGGTAAAAGTCAGATCGTTCGTTGCGTGAATCTGCCCTTCCTGCACCGTTGCACTCGCCGCTCGCCAGCCGAACGGTAACTGAATCTCTTCCACTCGATAGTCGCCATTCGCCGGAATCTGAAAGACTGCCGTACAGTTGCCTGGCAGCCGGACGATTCCTTTTTCTCCGGTATTGGCGGTCGTCACATTTCCGGCTGTGTCTTTAATGATATAATCTGCATTTTTGTACGGACTGCGGTTCAACTCCAAAGTAAACTGGAATATCTCATCTTCCTTTAAAGGAAATGGATAATCATCTACCGCTAGAATAGATTTGGTAATCGAAAGCGTCGCCTGATCCGTTTTGATATCGGGGATAAAACGATTGGTAAACGTCTCGCTTGCCCCTTTCCGATAGATCACGCCTTCCTTGACAACCGACTCTCCCAATGCTAATACGCGTTCAAATTTTCCTTGCAGCGCTGACGGAATTTCCTCCGTCACCCGATATTTGGTCTCCAGGCCAAGCTCTTGAAACCAGGCCGTCTCTCCGGGTTCCAGTTCAAAATAACCGGCGTCTGTCTGATACGTAATAATATTGCCGCGATCGTCCGCTTTTTCTGTCCCGTCCGCCTGTATAATCGTGTATTCCTGTCTGTCTATAGGCGCATATTCTTCTCCGTCCGCCGTAATTTCATCCAAACCCAATTCCAATACAAATGTGAATTTGGGCAGCGGTTCGTCCTCTTTTTTTTGTTCGAGGTATTCGGCTTCATTTTCCAGTACTTTGGATACATACAAATCCGGAGCTGCTTTTGGTTGATTGACAAATGTCACCCTGGGTATTGCAGAACCGAATGCATCAATTGGCGCTATACATCCCACCAGGCAGCAGATAACAGCCAGGAAGGATACCACTCTTTTTAATTTTTTCATACTATGCTCAGGCTTTTCCCGCTCTGAGCGGGAAAAGCCGGATCCTCCTTTCTTTTATCTGCTGCGTCTAGGGTTTGCGCGTATAGGTAATCTTTAATTTTCTACTTCCGCCACTGGCCATTCGAGCTACATTAAAGGACCACACATTTCCATTGACAGAACCTTTAGAAGGTAAATATTGCGTCGTATACCCCGCTATTCCACTGTTGTTGCATTTTAATTTAAAATAATTGTCGCCCCTATCGCTGTTATACCAATAAGGTACTTGATATGTATATATCGTCGTGCTACCTTCCTTAACGCTTCCGTCAGAAAGCTTCAAGACTCCGGAAACAGGCTGATTATGGAACTCTGTCGTTCGCGTCCAGCTTATCTTAAAATTGCTTGGAATTTGATCGCGTGGAATACCGTCAAACTCCACCTCAATCCTCCACATAGCCAGTTTCATATATACGGCATACAGCTCAATATCCCCGGTAATATACTTTATCTGAGCCATTTGCGTACTATTCTGCCAAAAACTCCATCCCGTAAATTGATAATCTATTTTATCCGATTCCGGTTTAGGAATTTCATCAATATCTGTCCCATAAGGCACTGTACCCTGATAAAGTATTGTGCTGCCGTCTGATTCATAACAGGTAACTTTGCATACGTTTTCTGAAAATACGTTGCCCTGATTAATTAACATTAGATTAGAATCCAGCTTACTCAGCCGATCCGGCCATTTTTCCTGTCCGTTTAAATCTATCAGCTGATACGTCTTATCCCTTATATCCTCCGACACCGTCCAAAGAGAACCTTCCTGCAGTTCTAATCTCGCATATTCTCCTGCTTTTAAGTAGATTTCTCCGTTTGTTCCCGTTTTGCCGTTTCTTTGGAACGTTTCTTTTCCAGTCTCATCACAGTTATATACCGTATACGGAATATTCGTACGCGCCTGCGTTGCAATAATATCGTCTTTTTGTATGTCGCTTTCCCTGACCGGATCGGTCGGTATCTTTTCCATCAATGGATCACCGTTCTCATCGAATACCGGTCTTCCAAAGTCGTCCTCTACCTCTCGTTCTATATAGCTACGATACTCTTTTAAAGACATTACCTGCTCCAAAATCATCGTAAACGTCTTAGAATCGGCATCCTCCATTTCCTTTCCAATTTCAACCGGAGATTTCCGGTTGGAATTAATAAATCCCACATTACCAGACGAATCTTCTACAGTCAGATTCTCATCATGATCATTATGATTACTGCGGGAGGAATACGTTGACACGGCCTTGGCGCTATATCTGAACTGCATACCTCCTTCATCATTCAGATCCAGATCCGGCCTACCTGTATCGGAGTCTGAATTATTGTCCTCCGATCCCAATGGGATTGGAGCGGTATCCATTCCACCTTTTCCATTATTCATATAGCCAACTAAAACGCCCCATGCCGGATCGGATTTTTCCATCACCTCTACCAGCCGTAAATCGCCGATTTCCATACCCTGATAAAAATTCAGCTTTGGCGCCTTCGCGTTTCGATCTTCCTGTAAAAACGCTACAGCAGGCCATTTTTCGTACCCTTCATTCGTTTCTCCGGATTTTGTCAGAGTAATACAACCATCCGGCCCCGTCCGCAGTATTTCGTCACAGGTCAGATTGTGGTTTACAGAGCCATCCGTTGTCGGCTTCTGAAATTTTGTCCATGCCCCTTCAAAAGTAAGATAGGATATGCCTTCTGCAGGCTGCCAGGCCAATCCGTCCCAACGTTCCACACGCCATACCAGCGTGCTCCCCACCGGAACCTCCAACGCATTCTGCGCCATATATTTTTTGGCGTAACGGCTACATCCATAGGATTTCACATCATTGACAATCGTCGCGACAGACTGTTGTCCCACAACCCCCTGCACTTCCAGACTGCCGTCCGGACTCTTCCTTTGTGTAATTTCCACGTAGCCGTCTCCATATTTTTCCAGACGATAACTGTCCTGTTTGGATTCGGTTACCGTATAGGAAATCTTGCCATCTCCCAAAAACCGAGCAGGCATAATCAAAAGCTGCCATGGTTCGATACGGAAGCTGTCTCCTTCCCAGATTTTTTCTTCCACCTTTCCGTTTAATTGATTCAGCAGGGTTACCTCTGCCGGACCTTCAAATAATGTGCCGTTTATTTTTAACGTCACCTCTACGGATGCGTCTTGCGGTTCTTGGGGAGTCATAGCGCTTCCATCGTCTTCCGGCTGAGATGGATCGTCCTTTCTCAACCAATATTTTAATGCATCAACATACATAGAGCCTACCGTATCATCTGCATTGGCTTCGTATACTTTTTTGATATACAGATTCTCGCCGTCTCTTTCTGACGCATTGATTACCGTTTCCTTTTCTGCCAGAGTCTCTTTCGAGAAAACGCCTTCAAATTTTTCGCCGTCCGCCGGTTCCAGCTTTTTATATCCCATCTCCTTTGGATCTTCTTCATCCACCGTATAGTTCCAGCCTATCTTTCCGATATCCTTCAATACGGCTGTCTGACCATCTTTTAAAGAAAACCTTCCTTCATCGTCTGTCTGCCGCCAATACGGTTCAAAACAAATTTCCTCATATGCATCCAGATATCGTCCATCCTTGGTCAGATAATAATGAAACGGCCCTTGTATTGCCTTCTCATCCTCGTCTGTCACCGTCACAATCATGGTAAATACGTCTTCCGCTCCCACATTGCTTTCCTTGCTGACCACTTCTTTTTTAACTTCTAACGTCCGTCTCTGATAGATGTTCGTAATACCGATTTCTCGGTTGCCGCTGTATAGCGGCATCCATGCGTCTACGCTTTCCTGTCTGGGCAGATACTCCTCACCGCTGTCTGTTTCTACGATCCGGTATGTCTCGTTTGCTGATAGATGCGGAATACGGATTACCAGTCCTGCACAAGCTGCTGTAAAAGTTCCGTCTCGGTTCACTGTAACGGGTACGCCGGCATCGACATATTCCCCGTTTTCTATTTTCAGAACCTGCAATCCGTCTATCTGATTGGCATCGATCCACTCTGCCTCTCCTGAACCGTCTGTCTTTACTTTGCCAATTCGAAACGTAAATTCCAGCATCAGGTCTTTGATATCCGAAAGCTCTTGATCTTCAATTGTTTTCGTCAAGTACAGATCCCGCCAACGGTAATAATTTTGAATAATGGCCGCCGCCCCTTTGATGGGGATTTCCTCTCCTTCCATGGTATCCGCTGTACAGATCCAGTCAGAATCCTCTGGCAAGATCTCCTGTATTCGGTATCCTGTCTGCATAGTTTCCGGGAAAATCGCGATCACATCTCCGCCCTTAAGCTTAAATGTACCGTAATCATCCCCTTCCTTTACCATAATCTGGCCGGTTTTGTACTGCTCGCCATTTGCGCCGGGCAATAAGTTTGGCGTACCGCCGTTAATCTGCACGCGATCCACATAATAGTAGGTCAGCGTTTCGCCTGTCGGCGCGGTATATTCGGCTTCATCGCCGTCCGAACCATGCTGTTTCATCTGGATACGGAACTCAAATTCCTGTTCTTTTACATTGTCCTTTTCTTCTTCCGGTACATTGGATGTGATTTTCTGTACATAGAGCACCGGACGGAAGGTATTGGTAATGACAAAGGAGATTGCCTCTGTCTCGCGTAAGCCGCCGTTTTCATCTTCTAATGTAATGGTTGCATTGTCATTCTTTTCGCTGCCCCACCGCCAGAATATGTTATCAATTTCTCGAACTTCTATATTGCCTGCTCCCGGCATCTTTTCAAACACCGCACGTTCGTCTACATGAAGCTGCAAACGGCCTTTATCGTCTGTGGCATATATTTTGTTTTTTTGCGTCTGCCATACTCCGTCTACTTTTTTCTGAAGCGTATAGATCTGATAGCTAACTGCCCGATCCATCCCCCTGTCGTAAACAGTAAATTCAAACAACGTTTTATTCATGGCTTCTGGCGTCACTATATTGTCGTTGAATTTTTTCTCTATTACCAGCGCTTTGGCCTTCTCCAGACTGACAGTCGTAGAATTGCCGGGAAGCCATGTATTTTGCGTCCCGTTATTGAAACTGGAGCAATAATACGCTCCATTGTATGCATAGGCATCCTGCGTCTCGGCGTCTCGTTCCCCACCGTCAATATCTTTTAATTCCGGCGCTTTCATGCGTACCTGGAACGTTAACGCCTCTTCTTCTTTCAGTTCATACGAACCTCCGGACATATTTTGGCGTAAATCCAACAGGATTGCTTTAACATACTTTAAATATTCTTTCTCATCGCCTGGATATTTTTCTTTTAGCTGCGCCTCTGTCTGCCATCCAACAAAGGAACTGCCAACCGGACTTTGACTCAGATCCGGATATGCGGCATTGGGATCCTCACTGTAATAGATCAACGGAGAAACACCCATCTGCTCTAAACCAGTCGTAATCACCGAATCCAATGTCCCCTGCCATATACGGCCTCCCTCCGGCAGCTTGGCATCCGGAAAACTGGAATCGTTCCCTGCACTCTCCAGTCTGTCAAACACTACGACGTCTTTTAGTCCGTCCGCTCCCGCGGTTACCGTAATATCATAGGTATAATACCCGTTTTCTTCTACTGTCGCGCTCTTACTAAACGGAGCGTATTTGTTGTAATCGGTACGTACTTTCTTGGTAATGCTGGACTGAAAATACTGGGCAATCTGTTTGATTTGATCGTTGTACGCATAGAGCACGTTCTGGATATCGCCGTCATCCGGATTGCCGTCCAGGCCGCCCGATACGCCTTCCCGTTCAAAGGCTTGATATTTAGGGTCAATGGACTCATAATCGCCGTCGCTCTCCAAACCTGTATCGCTCTCATCCCCTAAAAGACCGGCTCCCAAGACGCCTGTTTCATCAGCCGCCATATATGCGCTGATATTCACGCCTTTTTTAATCAAAGTCGCATCCTTCCAATCGTAATATGTCCCAAAGCTTACTCCCCAGCCAGACATCCAATAACAGGTCTGCCATTTCGAATCCACCCACTTGCCAACATATTCCGATGCATCGGCTCCTGTATAAGCGACAGTAAACGTAACCATCGTACGACCTGTGCCATTATAATTTTCCTCAGTCTGCCAACCGACCTTAACCTGATTCGTTGACCATAGGCCAGGCGAGTGTTTGTAGGAACCCTGAGAATCCGTCGCTAAAATCCGTCCCGCTTGCACCGGATACGACGGGTCAAAATTCATCCCATATGGAAGCAAATCATAAAATACCATTTGATTCCGAGTCGGTTTTGGCAAACCCGATATTTTCTTGAGTTCTGCAAGCGCTCCACTGCTAAAAACATGATAGCCTTCCTGTGCTGTCAACGCGTATACGACTTTGCCACGGCTTTGCAGCACGTCATTGGATGCTTTCACAATCTCTTTTGCGGACTCCGCATGCTTTTTCAGTACGGTGACGGTTTTCCAGGCGTTTTTACGGTACATCGGAAACGTCGGATACTCTTCCGTTGTGATGTCCTTCAGCTGATCGTATACCTGCTTTGTCGTTTCCAAAAGACCAGGCTCCTGATAATTCACCGTTTCTCCGTCCGATTCGATTTCCGAATTGTCGATGTGCGTCCAATTTACTCCATCCACAGACCTTTCTGCAATCACACCGGAAATATCTTCAAATTCAATTTGATCGTCATTTTTTATACTTTGAATATATGGAGAAGTCCCCTTAATGCACGCCGTAACGTCAATCCTGCACTCCGTATTATAATTTGTCGTGATATGCTCTGCTTTTACACGCCAGGGTTTATAATTTGCCAAAAATTCCTTTGAAAACGTATAACGCATCTCATTTTTATGCCATGCAAGGCCATTGGCATCAGCGCCTAATGTTACGATATCCTCCCATTCATTGCTGCCTTCCCGCATAATAAAAATCTGAAGACCGGTATCAATCGGATTGCCATTGGCATCAAACCTCTGCTCTGCGTCGATCGTCGCTTCTTCCCAGAGATCATATCCACAATCCCGCTGAGTAATCGTTATCTCTTCAAAATAGTAATCGTCGCTATCCAACATATGCAGATCTTTATCTACCGTCCTAGCATACATTACGTCGTCCGCCATTGTAATCTTGACCCTGCGTCCGGGAATATATTCTCCTTTTTCAGAACCTTCCTGCAAATGGGTATAACCATAATCTTGGATACTTCCTACGCTAGTAAATTCAAGGCCGCCGTAATCTTCCGCCTCATCTTCATCCTTAGTAAAATTCCTGTAAACATCCAGCCATCCGGAATATTCCTTCTGACCCAATCCTTTTTTTCCAATGCCTACGATACCGCCCGGATAATACCATTTATAGTCTTTATACTGACAAACGGCCAAAGCTGTATCTTGAACCGTCTCTCCAAACTCCATATCCTGCACGGGTATTCCCATAACCTGTATCTGGTTTTCTATTTGGCTGCCATCTGGATAAAGCGCTGTTGGATGCGCCGTTACTACATAGAAATTCGTCGCCCATGTCCTCTTTCTGCTTTCTGCAATGGCCAATCCGCCTTCCATGGCCTGCTGCGCTATAATCGGTTCATAGATATAAGACGAAATCGTATCCAGTTTCCGTTCTTTGTATCCTACGACCCTGCCGCCGTCCGGCAGCGTCTCCTCGAGTAAAAGTCCCCATGGCTGGGTTGCTTCGCCCCTCACGGTCACTTCCCAAACTGCAAAACGCCAGTCCTGCGTATTCAACGTCTCTTTGCCAAGCGTCTCGTCCGTTTTCAAAAAGGCCGCGTCTACCGGATTGTCTATAAATTGCCGCACCTGAGACAGGGTATATAAAATTGGAGTATGATGTTTACTGTCAGGTTTTTTGTAAGCCCTTTTTGTAACACTTTTAATACGGATCTCCGAATCCGTCTGTCCCCTCAGACCGTTAGCTTCATTTACAAGCATATATTCCGGTATCCAGGGTTCTGCCCCCTCTTCTCTCTTAGCCGTATCAACGGCAATCAGAGGACTAAAATCCCAGAATGTCATATCCGGGATGTTCATAATATCGAGATTCTCATAGAGCACCTGCCATGCGGCATTTAATCCTGCTTCAATAGGCAGATAATTGTAAAATTCCAGATACGCTTCTCCGTCTTCCCCGGTTACCTCGCGATAAGCAAACGGCCTTTTGCGATCTGGGTTTTCCATCGCGTCCACGATATCGGCGCTTGGCACTGCAATCTGACTATATGAAATCGGATTGTTGTCCCTATCCACAATCGGCTGCTTTTTCACACGAATCCGCACCTGATCTGGCATAAAATCCTGACTGGCATGAAAACGCACCTGATATTTCAGGCTGAAATCATCTGTCCGAGTTATGAAATACCTCTCCGTTTCTTCAACATTGACATAGTAGACATCACAATCCCATGTTTTTGTACCCGACTGGCCCAATCTGCTTTTTGCAAATGTTGGAAACAGATTGACCGCATCCTTCCAAATCGTAGACCCTACTTGATTCTCTGGAAGGGCAGTCAGTTCTTCCAATGTCATATTGTTGGAAAAGTCCAGTTCTATGTATGGCTCTTCTTCTGGAATCGGCATTTCCATATCTTCCGCGCCGTCCACTTTTCCTTCCGTATCCTCTTGCGGCGATTCTGGTAATAAAACCCCCTCTGAAACCTGGCCGGATTCACTGTCGTCCGTTTCCGGCTGATTCGATTCTTCCATATCCTCTTGTGGCTGATTGACTGCATTTTCATCTACAGCCGGTTTTTGTATCGTGTTTTCGTCGGCCGCCGGCTGCTGTTGCAACCCGTCGGCATCCTCTGTCGGTTCTTGCGCTTCTTCATCTACCGGCGTCTGCAATATCCCATTTTCCATATCGGACGTTTCCTCCTGGGAACCGGCCGCCTCGGATTCCGCCTGATCGGTAAAAGCATTTTCTGTTTCCGGCGTCTGCGCTGCATCGGTTGCTTCCTGCACCTTGGCCGCCGGCTTATCCGCATCCTCTGTCTGTGCATCCTGCGCCTCCTGCACAGCCGAATGGCTCATGCTGGCGTCCGCAGCGTCAGAGAAATTGGAAAACGACATCGATATGAGCAGAAGGCACGCTAATATTTTTCTCCATATCTTCTTTTCTTTCATCAACCTCTTCTCCTCTCACAATACTTTATCTCAGGCGCCATGCACATAATTCCTGCGCTGCCTCTTCTGGCAAAGCCGCATCTATATTGTCTTGCATTTCCTCAAGAGCAACGCCCTCCTCCTGAGCTTTTGCCGCGGCTCCTTCCGTTGAATCGGAAATACCGGAAACCGCAAACCCAAACAACATCATAACTGCCAATATCCTTCCGCACCATTTTTTCTTTTCCATCCTGATTTCCTCCTGTCAAGATCTATGAAAGCAGCTAAGCTGCCGTTCTCATCCTTCTTCTATTTTGTCCTGCGCTTCCCAATCCGGCGCCCCGACCGTGCTGTCAATCAGCTTTAGCAGCTCTAAAGCGCTCCGGAACTGCATAGTCTGCTGCTTTTCCGCCCAGGTCACCTGACCCTGCCAGGTTGCATTCTGCCGATATTGAATTCGTACCACAAAGGTTGCTCTCTCTCCATGTTTTTCGTTCATCTCTTCCCTGCTCACCACTGCAATACGCTCTCCTTCCTTATCCGGCTGATGCGTTTCCCATTGGCTCTGCCCGTGGGCTGCATTCCGTCTGATTTGCTGAAAGCTTCGGCTCTTCATAGAAGCCTGCGGATAATTGAGCCAATCGCAAAAATATTCCAACTGGCTTATTAACTCATTGACCGTCCCAAATCCGGAAGGGGTTTTGTGATATCTGGTATAGAGTCTGCCGCTCCAATCCTGTTTGCCCAACCCGTCACAACATATTCTGATTTCACTGGCTGCCGCCGGACGGATGCTCCCTGCCCCCATAACCACGCCCTCGCTTTCTATCCATGATGCCCCTGCCAATCCGTTTGCAGAGGGTGTTATTGTTTTGTATGTAATGATTTTAACAAGAGAACCCTTAAAAAAATCCTTAGAAAAAATGGTTTTTCATACAAAAGATCTTATATTTTTCACTTTTTTTAACATCATACAAGACAGCTTTACCTAAAAATAAACCTATAAACGGCGTAACGATATCAATTACGCCGTTTATAGGTTTCTAATATGTGAAGTAGTTTAATTCCATAAAAAAAGTGTAACCGCCAGGATTTTTACCTCCTGACAGTTACACTGCCATGATCTGTCAATTTGAAAATGATAAATTGCTTTCTTCCACGTGTACATAAGCAATGGACGCAGTACGGTAGGTTACCTCAACCTGCCGACTGGCCTCGCGCTGCCGAAAACAGGCGTCAATCCTGCTAATCGCAATCGGACATTCTTCCTTTCGGATCCCGGTCAGCAGCACCAAAAACTGACTTGCATTGTAGCGCGTAAAAAAATCGCCGCGGCGCAAAGCCTCCTGAATCGCCTCTGACAGCTTATCGGACACCTCCTTCATCCGTTCCGGATGTCCGGCAATCTTTTTTCTGGAGTCAGAAATGGTGCAAAGCATCAGGTAAATAGACTGACCGGAGCGCTCCATGACACGTACCGCCATATGATAGCTGTCCACAAAGCTGGGATATGAACAGTAATAGGCGCCGGATAATCCAGCCTCTTCCTGCAAGCTCTTTTGAATCTCATCAAAATCCATAACATCCAACTGCACATGGCTGCTCATACGCTGAAAAAACTCTGTCATGCGTTCTGACGGCGGCACATCCAGTTCATCATAATACATGGCTTCGGTTTTTT
>CAOJLW010000011.1 GCA_948438565.1 uncultured Lachnospiraceae bacterium
CGGCGGCGCGGTGGCGATTGAGTCGATTAGCGCTTCTTGTAGATGAGGAAAAATCAAATGACGGAACCGGTTGTATAGGGTTCCGTCATTTTGGCTTTTGGCTGGCGTCAGCGCGCCAGTACCTGAAGGATTTCCCCGACATACATCGTGTGCAAATCGCCGTTTTTATAGTAGTTCGATTCCAGGGCAGAGTCAAGGAAGGTATCAGGAGTGATCCGGGTGGCGGAAAGCTTTTTACAGGCAATAATCAGATTGCCTTCGTCAATAAAAGGGATATTGTCCGTATAGTTGACATGAAGATGGGCCACTTGCATTTTATTTTCGCGTGAGCCTGAGACGCTGCCTAAATACATAAGGATGGATCGGTTGAACCCTTTTTGAAAAAAGGTGAGTGAAAATGTGTCGCAGGAATCCATGAGTGTTTTGGTATAGCGTGAATCACGGACAAAAACAAAACAGACGTTTTTATTCCAGAGCACGCCAAAGCCGCCCCAGCTAATAGTCATGGAATTCACTTTTTGCTGATTTCCAGCCGTTAAGACTGCCCAGTCTTTACCAATCAATGTAAAAGGGTTGGTATCAAATACGTCGATTGGACAGGGTTGAAATGTATGCATAAAATTACCTCCCATAAGTTTTATCTATTACTATTTTACATCAGTTTTTCGGGGGATGCAAGGGCGGGTGTTGGAAGATAGCAGACGGCCGTTGCTTGATCGATTTCTCTCGTTTCCCAAATAGATACTGGTTATGGAGCAATGCATATTTTTCCAACAGAGAGCAAATCCTATACCCAAATCTCTTTTGTTTTTGACGCAAGAATCATACTGTGGTAAGATAGAAGTACTTTTCAAGAAGCAACAAAAGCGATTTTGTGATGAGAGGATGGACAGTGCGATGAAAATAACGTCAGTAATAAAAAAATTACAGGAAAAAGGCTTCCAGGGAACCTTGGATTATTGTAAAGAAAAAATCCCAGAGATAATTGGAGACTGCGTTCATATCCTGCTTTTAACAAATCGGGACTCGGATAATGTCGGTGATCAGGTGATTGAAGCCTGCGATATCAGCCTGTTATCGGCAGTGATGCAAAATTTAAATAAAAATTATCGTATTCATAGTCATGCCGCGTCGATTGTCTCTACTAAATATTTACAGACAAAAGACGAAAAGCTGTTGGCGACTGCAGACGCTCTGATACAAAAAGCAGACGTCGTGGTTTTTGGCGGGGCGCCGATGTTTAATTTTCTTTACCAGAGCTTTTATGAACGGACGGCCGTTACGCTAGAAATCGCTCAAAAATACAAGAAGCCGGTTTTGTTTTCCGCTATCGGCATCGAGGGATACGGAGAGACGAATAAAAAGTGTCAGAGATTGAAAAAAACGTTGAATTTTGACTGCGTCAAGCAGATTACCACCCGGGATGATTTAGAGTCTCTGTTAAAATATAAAGAAAACCCGCAGATGGCCGTGGATAAAGTGGCGGATCCGGCTGTTTTTTCCGATAAAATTTTTGAAAAATTTAAGGTTAAAAAAGATGCGGGTAGCAAGAAGAAAATCGGTATTTTTATTTTGCGGCAAAATGGATTTGTAGACAATAAGATTCCGTTTACCAAAGAACAGTCGGCTGCTCTTTGGCTGGATTTGATGCGCGTGTTAGACAAGAAAGGCTATAAATATGAATTGTTGACCAGCGGGCATTTTGGAGATGAGGCTTTTTTGGATTATCTGATCCGCAAATACAATGTCAATGCCAATAAATGCGTTTTTAATATGGATTCTCCGGAAAAGCTGGTCAAAAAAATTTCTTCCTGCGACGCTATTGTTTCCTGTCGGCTGCATCCAAGCATTATTGCGTTTTCCCTGGGCGTACCGTCGCTTGGAGTCGTTTGGAATCCAAAGGTCAAGGGATTTTATCAAAGCATTGGGTGTCCGGAACGGGCGTATGAGACCAACGGCATTTCAGGAGAGATGATTGCAGATAAGCTGGAGCAGATGATGGCAGAAGGCGTTTGCAAGGAGGAAGCTTTTTTAATGAGCGTTTATCACACGCTGTTTTATGGAATTGGGCGTGCATTGGGTATGGATGAGAATGGACTTGCTCCGTATAGCTATGCGGAGCTTTTGGAAAGGCTTCCTGCCTATACGGGAGTTTCCGCTAAGGAGCAGAAGGAAAAATTGGAACGCAAGTTTAGGCGAACCTATAAAACGTGTAATGATCGTTTTGATAAAAATGAGGCTTTAAAAAGGAAGGTTGCGGATTTGGAAGCAGAGGTGAAGCGCTTAAAAGAAAGGGATGGGGATCGTTAGGAATATGCATTCCCGATATCCGCACGCTAAACGAAGTCCGTATGCATTTGGCGGAAGGCCATTTAAAATCACAGTTTTGGGATGCGTGGATAGGGGCGCTTTTTCTTCCTCTGCCGTTATTTTGGCCCTATTTGGATGGTGGTCGTTTATCTGCTGGGCAATGTGTTGCAACGCAGAAGCGGATTGGAAAAAATAGGTCAAAAAATGGTGTTAACGATTATGATTTTTCCAGTCGTTTTCTGGATATACGTCGTGAGAAATTGGGGAAGATGGCGGTTCTATACGCTGCTGTATGCCATAGAGGACAGGATGGTATGGAGCATATGCATCCTACAATGTATCATTGCCTGGATAGGCACGGAAATGGAGTATGCAGCGCAATGTGAAAAGTCCGTTTCAGATGATGGTTAATAGTCCGGTCTTTTGGACTGGAAGAGAAATAGGTACATAGAGCCGCTTATCTTATCGGGATAAAGCGGCTTGTATTATTGTGCGCATATCCGCCATATGGCAGTATTAAGAAAACCCTAACAGGATCCCACAATGCCATATGGCAAGATTAAGGAAACCCTAAAGGATCCCATAATGCCATATGGCAGTATTAAGGAAACCTTAAAGAATTAGATTCTTTTTTGTTCATAAAAAATCCGCTACAATTACTCTATGATATATCATTTTTTGGCAGCGGCAAAGTCGCTTCCGGGGATGCCCAAGGGTATTTGGCAGGAATGGAGGAAGTTATGTATCGTATATTGGTATGTGATGATGAAAAAGATATTGTATCTGCGCTGCGTATTTATTTAAGCAGTGAAGGCTATGAGGTCGTAGAAGCTTATCATGGGCAGGAGGCGATTGATAAGGTTAGGGAGATGGAAATCCATCTTGTGCTAATGGATATTATGATGCCAAGGATGGACGGCATTACGGCCATGGTCAAAATTCGGGAAATCAGCAATGTCCCGGTGATTCTTTTGACGGCAAAAAGCGAGGATACGGATAAAGTTTTGGGACTTACGGTCGGCGCCGATGATTATGTGACAAAACCATTTAATCCGGTCGAGCTGCAAGCCAGGGTCAAATCACAGCTTAGGCGTTATATGATGTTAGGCGGCGGTAAAGTGGATGATATGCTGTCTATTGGCGGCATCGAGCTATTTGATAAGGCAAAAGAAGTGACGTTAGACGGCGAACCCGTTGCTTTGACCCGTACGGAATACGATATTTTAAAACTTTTATTAGAGCATAAGGGACAGGTGTTTTCGCCAAGCCAGATTTATCAGAAGGTATGGAAAGATGTGGCGTTTGGTACGGAAAATACAGTTGCGGTACATATCCGTCACCTCCGGGAAAAATTAGAATACGATCCTGCCAATCCGCGTTATTTAAAAGTGGTCTGGGGCAGGGGGTATAAAATAGAGGAGGAAGGCTGATGAAACAGTTTTGCTATAAAAAATGGGTAAAAATATGCGCGGCTATTTTATGCATCCTAAGTTTCAATGTGGCGATTGGTTCCTTTATCGGAATTCTCTTGGCAGAATCTAAAAATTTTTACCATTATAACCAAGAAGAGTTTCGGGAACGCGCCTATGAGAGCATATGCAATAAATATTCCGTATTGGCTATGTCGGGTTACCAAGACAATTTTGATATGGAAGAACTACAGCATACCAATTTCCGTTATGCGGTATTGCAGACAGAGGATTTGGAACGGTTTTTTGCAGGAGATGGACTCAATGATCCGGATTCTTATCTGGTTTGCAATTTTGATAAGCCGGTTACGGAGGATATGCTTTCGATTCATTCTTACAGTATAGGGGAATCAACGGATTTCTTAATAGGCGATTCTTTGTGGGAGCCTTTTTCGGTCTATCATGGGATAGAATTTCAGACTATGCAGTATATGGTTGAGGCCTGTTATTATGCGAGGGATACCAAAACCTTTTATTGTCAGGCAGACGGTAAATTTTATCCGGTGGAGCCTGAACTGGATATGGAGCTGAATGATACCTTGGTGGCTATGGAAGAGCAGGATAAAAATGGGATTCTGTCGTATCGATGGGAGGACGAAACCCAACAGGTTCATTTTAACGGACAGAGTTGGTATTTGTCCGATATTCCAATTGTGTTGAATAAAGAACTGTCCGCTATGGGGAAAGTCATTGTCTCAACAGATGCAGATGCGATCAACTATGAAAATTATCAGATATACAATGGATATGTTGAAGTGGTTTCTGACGAGCTGGCCAATACAAAAGCCTATTATGTTTTGTCTTATGTACGGGAACCCTTGAAAACAAACGGGGCGTTTTTTGAAAAAAATATGTTTGAAAAACTGGACATATGGGAGCGGCAGGACTTTTTTGTACAGGCGGAGGCAATGATCCGGATGGTATTTGCCATCCGTTATGATATGTTCGCCTGTTTGGCGGTGGCCGGTCTGCTGTGTATCGTGTCATTGATTGTTCTTTGCACTGGGGCAGGGCATTGCGGTTCACCGGAAATTGTACCGAGATGGCTGGATCAGATCCCATTTGATGTGTTCAGTTTGCTGCTGCTTTGTTTGGGAGTTCTGTTACAGGCATTTGTTGTCCAAATCAGTTGCAAGGATCGTTCCCTGTTCTTTCTGGTATTTTATGGAGGAATATGCATTGTACTGGCGGAGATGATCTGCTTGCGCTTTAGCATGAGTGTGGCTGTACGCATAAAAATGGGAAAATGGTGGAAAAATACGTTATGTTTTTGGGTTTGGAATCGTTGCGTGAAAATAGTCAAAAGCAGTATAGAGAAGATGCGCCATGCGTTTCCCTTGCTTTGGAGGGCATGGGCCATGATGGCGGCGCTTGCTCTATTGGAATTTTTCGGTTTGATGGCGACTTCCTATGTTCCTGAGACACAGCTTTTGCTGTGGTTTTTGGAAAAGATCGTGTTGTATGGGTTTTTGACTGTCTGTCTGCTTCAGATGAAAAGCTTGCAGCAGGCCGGGCAAAAGCTTGCCGCCGGAGAATTAAACAGCGGTCTGGATACGGAGCGTATGCTTTGGGATTTTAAGCGTCATGGGGATCATTTAAATAATATCCGGGAAGGGATCCACAGGGCGGTTGACGAACAGATGAAAAGCGAACGCTTTAAAACGGAGTTGATTACCAATGTATCGCATGATATTAAGACGCCTCTGACGTCGATTATCAATTATGTGGATTTATTGGAGAAAGAGGATATTGACAATCCAAATGTCAGGGAATATTTGGATGTGTTAAGCCGCCAGTCCGCACGTTTAAAAAAATTGATTGAAGATTTGATGGAGGCCTCGAAAGCGTCGACCGGAAATCTGACCGTACTGTATGAACGCTGCGATGCGCAGGTAATGCTGACGCAGACGATAGGGGAGTTTGAAGAAAAATTAAAGGCGGGCCAGATTGAATTAATTGTCCAGGGAAGTGAAAAGCCGTTGATGATACAGGCCGATCCCAGGCATTTGTGGCGTATTTTTGATAATTTGATGAATAATATCTGTAAGTATGCCCAGCCTTCGACGAGAGCCTATGTCAATATTGAAACACCGGGAAACCGCGGTCAGATTGTTTTCCGCAATATATCGAAATATGCGCTTAATATCGATAGTCAGGAGCTGATGGAGCGATTTGTGCGTGGAGACAGTTCTAGGAATACGGAGGGCAGCGGCCTTGGGATTTCCATTGCCAAAAGCTTGACGGAATTGATGCAGGGGAGCTTTGAATTGATTGTAGACGGCGATTTGTTTAAAGTAATCATCTCTTTTCCGGTTATGAAATAATGAAATATTATAAAATTTAGTTATAGTTAGCATAAGCCTTTGGAATAATCTTGACACTCGTAATAAAAAGTATAATAATAAATTTTAGTAAAAATAGCATTCCCAGAGAAGAACAGACGGGGGGACATGAGAGGAAACCGGAGGTAGAAGCATGGATATTCGATTTGAAAAAAAGGAACAGTTAAAAGAAAAACCAGATCAGAAAAATTTGGGATTCGGGAAATATATGACGGATTATATGTTTGTCATGGATTGGACGCAAGAAAATGGCTGGACGGATGCAAGGATTGTTCCATATGCGCCGGTTACGTTAGATCCTGCCTGCGTGGTATTACACTATGCACAGGAGACATTTGAGGGATTAAAGGCGTATCGGACAAAAGACGGTAACATTCAGCTATTCCGTCCGGAAATGAACGCAAAGCGTATGATACGATCCAATGAGCGGCTCTGTATGCCGGGGTTTCCGGAAGATATGTTTGTAGAGGCCGTAAAAGAGCTGGTTAAGGTAGAGCGGGAATGGGTTCCGTCGGAGCCGGGAACCTCCCTTTATATCCGTCCGTTTATGTTTGCAACGGAAACGGCGCTTGGCGTGCACATGGCGACCAGCTATCAATTTATGGTAATCTGTTGTCCAGTCGGCGCGTATTACGCAGAAGGGATCAATCCCGTTAAGATTTTGGTGGAAGACGAGCTGGTGCGCGCCGTACAGGGTGGAACCGGGTTTACCAAATGCGGCGGAAATTACGCCGGTTCCATTTTAGGGCAGGTAAAGGCGGAAAAAATGGGTTGTACCCAGGTGCTTTGGCTGGACGGCGTACACCGCAAATATGTGGAAGAAGTCGGAACGATGAATATTATGTTTAAAATTGGCGGTGAAATTTATACGGCGCCAATTGAAGGGACCGTGCTGGCCGGCGTTACCAGGGATTCGATTCTTCATATTCTGCGGGATTGGGGATATCAGGTGCATGAAACGCATCTGGCCATCGACGATTTGATGAAAGCCGGACATGACGGGAGCCTGGAAGAAGCTTTTGGCACAGGGACGGCGGCTGTCATTTCTCCAGTTGGGGAATTTGTATATCGAGACGACGAAGTAAAAGTGAATGATTTTAAAATTGGAAAGCTGACACAGAAGTTATATGATTATTTGACCGGGATCCAGTGGGGCGATGTGGAAGATAAATATGGCTGGACCGTTAATATTGATGCGTAATGAGAACCCTGCCGAACGGCAGGGTTTTTTCTATGAAAAAAAACTATTCTGGCAGAAGCGCACACTTTTTTTGGATTGTCAATTGATGCATAATCCGTTTCTTCAAATGGAATACTACTTTAAAAAAGATTAGGAGAGATAGATGCAATGCCAGTAAAAGAAAATTATTATATTGGGGAGCAGAGTCTGACCTTTCCAAAAGACGTTTACCTGATTTCCAGCGCGTCCGTGGTAGGAAAAAAAGAAGGGGAAGGGCCTTTGGGCGGCGCGTTTGATATGATATGCGAGGATGATAAATTTGGCGAGGAGACCTGGGAGATGGCGGAAAGCGCTCTGCAAAAAGAAGCTTTGGCTCTGGCGTTGGGAAAAGCGGATGTAAAACCGGAAGATGTCCGTTATCTGTTCGCCGGGGATTTGCTTGGACAAAATATTGCGACTTCGTTTGGATTGATGGATTATGAGATCCCGCTGTTTGGCCTCTATGGGGCATGCTCGACGGCCGGAGAATCGTTGTCGTTAGCCGCAATGTGCGTTGGGGCAGGATATGCTAAAATAGTTGCAGCGCTTACTTCCAGCCACTTTGGAAGCGCGGAAAAGCAGTTTCGTTTTCCCTTGGAATATGCCAATCAAAGACCCGTATCAGCTACCTGGACCGTTACCGGAAGCGGAGCCTTTATATTGTCCGGCAAAAAAGGAAAAGTGCGGATTACCGGGATTACCACCGGTAAAATCATAGATATGGGGATTAAAGACTCCATGAATATGGGAGCGGCAATGGCGCCGGCCGCCGCGGATTTGATTGCGCAGAACCTGGAAGATTTTAAAAGGAAGCCTTCCGATTACGATAAAATTGTAACCGGCGACCTGGGGTATGTCGGGCAGGAGATTTTAATTAATCTGTTGCAACAGAAAAAAATAGATATTTCCAAAGTCCATGAGGACTGCGGCATTTTAATCTATGACAAAGACAAACAGGGAACAGGTTCCGGCGGTTCTGGCTGCGGTTGTTCGGCGGTGACGTTAAGCGCTCATTATTTGCCATTATTGGAAGAAGGAAGTTTACGGCGGATTTTGTTTGTACCGACCGGGGCGTTGCTTTCTACAGTCAGTTTTAACGAAGGGCAGAATGTGCCGGGGATTGCGCACGCAGTAGTGCTTGAGCATATGGAACAGGAGGGGTAGACATGGAGTATATCAATGCGTTCTGGGTGGGCGGTCTGATTTGCGCCCTGACTCAGATTTTAATGGAAAAGACCAAGATGATGCCGGGCCGGATTATGGTGCTTTTGGTTTGCAGCGGCGCAGTGTTAGGGGCGATTGGGATTTATCAGCCTTTAATTGATTACGCCGGCGCCGGGGCGTCTGTCCCGCTGCTGGGATTTGGCAATACACTTTGGAAGGGAGTCAGGGAAGCCGTAGACAGCGAGGGGTTTTTGGGAATATTTATGGGAGGATTCAAGGCGAGCGCCGTCGGCATCTGCGCCGCTTTGGTTTTTGGCTATCTGGCCAGTCTGATATTTGAGCCGAAAATGAAATCCTGAAAAAAGAATAAAATAAAAAAAATTGCGCAGACTATCCATGGAATCAAAATGTGGATTCCATGCGAGTAAAAAAGGAGGAATCATTCATTATGAGAAAGCAAAAAAAGCTGTTGCTGTGCTGTATTATGAGTATGTTTCTTCTGTCTTTGGCAGCCTGCGGTACCAGGAACAATACAACCGATCGGAACAATAATACGGATGCAAATTCAGAATCTACGTCGGAAAATAAGAAAGATAATAACGCCGATGATGAAGACGGCGACAATGTAGTCGATGACGTAGAGGACGCGGTCGATGATGCCGGAGACGCAATTGTGGATGGTGCGGAAGATATTGGAAATGATATGGAAGATGCCGTTGACGATGCTACCGGAACGGAAAATGCAGCCAATACCGCCGGGACGGAAAGCTCGACCCAAAACAATCAGAATAATGAAAACGCCGCACAATAGAGGCAGGCAGGAAAAAGTGAAAGCGGAAACACTCCGCTTTCACTTTTTTCTTGCCTGGCCGATCAAAATGCGTTATGCTTGGGAGAGTGAAAAGGGGGGCGGTCTATGACAAAAGAGCAATATGAACGGTGGTCGGCGCCATATCGTACGAAAAAATCTGCCGCAAAGCTCCTTATATGGATGGATCGATGCATAACCGGCGCGGTGTTTCTTTCCTATCCCATGTTATGTCTGTGTCTTTGGCGGCAAAGGGATGTGGAGAAGCTGTTTTGGTGTATGCTTCTGCCGGCCGTATCGTTTTTGGCGCTGTCTGTATTCCGCAGGTGTTTTTGTGCGCCCAGGCCTTATGAAGTGTTGGACATCCGTCCATTAATTCCCAAAGGGACAAAAGGAAAGTCTTTTCCGAGCCGTCATATCTTTTCTGTATTTATCATAGGGATGACTTTTTGGTATGCCTGGCGGCCGATGGGCGTATGCATAGGAGCGCTGGGTTTTTTATTGGCGTATATCAGGGTTGTCGGTGGGGTTCATTTTCCGAAAGATGTGGCCGCCGGGGCCTTGTTTGGCATGGTATGCGGTCTGTTTTATTATCTTTTATAGTGTGCGTCTTTGTATGGGGCGCGGTAGGATCTGTGAAGAGAAAAAGCCTTCCGGGATATTTCCGGAGGGCTTTATATGGTTCTATTCGTCGATGGAATAATTGGGGGCTTCTTTCGTGATATGGATGTCATGCGGATGACTTTCCTTCAGAGAAGCCGCCGAAATCTTGATAAATTTGGCTCGGTCATGCAGCTCGGGGATCGTAGGGCATCCGCAATATCCCATGCCGGAACGGATACCGCCGACTAATTGGAAAATGGTGTCTTCCACCTTTCCTTTATAAGCGACGCGGCCTTCCACGCCTTCCGGAACCAGTTTTTGCGCATTTTCCTGGAAGTAGCGGTCTTTACTTCCGTTTTCCATAGCTGCGATGGATCCCATGCCGCGGTAGACTTTGTATTTTCTACCCTGGTATAGTTCAAAGGTTCCAGGGGATTCGTCGCAACCGGCGAACATACTTCCCATCATGCAGACATTGGCGCCGCCGGCCAGGGATTTGGTCATGTCTCCGGAATATTTGATGCCGCCGTCCGCAATGATGGGGATGCCGTCTGCCTGAGCGGCTTCATAGCACTCCATAATGGCGGTCATCTGTGGTACGCCAATGCCGGCGACCACGCGGGTGGTACAGATGGAGCCAGGCCCGATGCCTACTTTTACCGCATCCGCTCCGGCTGTAATCAAAGCGCGAGTAGCTTCCGCCGTAGCGACGTTTCCGGCAATTACCTGAAGATCCGGGTATTTTGCCTTGACTGCTTTGACTGCCTCAATAATATTTTTGGAATGGCCGTGGGCGGAATCCAGAACGACGACGTCGACCTGGGCTTTGACCAGTGCGTCGATACGATCCATCATATTATGCGTGATGCCTACCCCGGCTCCACAGAGCAGGCGTCCCTGGTCATCTTTGGCAGACAATGGGTAACGGATCTGTTTTTCAATATCTTTGATGGTAATCAGGCCTTTTAAATTGTATTGTTCATCGACTAATGGGAGTTTTTCTTTCCGTGCCTTAGCAAGGATTTGCTTGGCTTCGTCCAAAGAGATGCCGGTTGGGGCTGTAATCAGGTCTTGGGAAGTCATAGATTCGCTGATTTGTTTGGAAAAATCAGTTTCAAATTTGAGATCGCGGTTGGTAATGATGCCAACCAATTTACGGCTGCCTTTTTCGACGATTGGCACGCCGGAAATGCGGAATTTGCGCATCAGCTCTTCTGCATCCTGTAGCGTATGCTCAGGGTTTAAGGAAAATGGATCGGTAATGACGCCGTTTTCAGAACGTTTTACTTTGTCAACTTCGTCTGCCTGTGCTTCAATAGACATATTTTTGTGGATGATACCGATGCCGCCCTGTCTGGCCATGGCAATTGCCATCCGGTGTTCTGTGACCGTATCCATGCTGGCGCTCATCATAGGAATGTTCAACCGGATTTTTTTGGTCAGATAAGTGGTCAAGTCAATTTGATTCGGTGTCACTTCAGAGTATTGTGGGACTAATAATACGTCATCAAAAGTAATTCCATCGCCGATAATTGTACCCATTTTCGGTTCCTCGCTTTCTTCTATTTGTGTTATTTTGGCATTGGTTTAATTCCGTAGATTATAGCAAATATACATATCGGTGTCAATTAAAAAACTGTCATTTTTCTTTTGTTTTAGCCGTGGAAACGGCATGTGCAAATTCTGTCAGAATGCGGATGGCGGAATCCCTTTCATTGGCGTCCATTTGTTTTAAAAGTTCTATGGCCGTATCGCATTTGAATCCATATTGATTGCCAAAAATCAGATAGTCCGAGGATATGTGGGCATTGCTGCATATTTTAAAAATTGTTTTGGAGGTAATGCTTTTTTTTCCATTTTCAACAGCAGCCAAAAAACTGTCTGAGATATTGCAAAGTTCGCTGAATTGTTCTCTTGTCATTTGCATAGCCTCCCGGATTTCTCGAATACGCAACCCCACGGTCAGGTTGAAATCTTTGATTAAGTCCATATCGATTCTCCTTTTAATATAAAGTTTAAATATAGGCTATACAAGAATTTCTGATTATAATATATTCCATAAGATATGATAATATACTCTATAGAATTATATTGACAAATAATTGAAACGTGGTATAATCAGGTGCGTAGCTAAAAGTATGGTTTACAAAAAAAGGAGAGCAGAAATGAAGAAACAAATCTTAAAATCTGTCCTGTGCCTCTCGCTTTCTGCGGCATTGGTATTTGGGGAAGCGAGCGCAGTATTGGCAGAATCTGCATCTGTTTCAGAAACAGAGACGCAGGCAACAGATGTGGAGGCTAAAACAGAGACAGCGACAGAAGCGACAACAGAAACGCAGGCAGATGAGCCAGTGAATACAAATCCACAACAGGAAACCGAAACACAGCCTGAGGCTGACCAGACGGTCGTACCAGAAGCGCCGGATGCAGACAGCGCATCCGCAGAGGACGTAGATGCAGTCGGTGAAAAAATTGTTCCGCCATACACTCTGGCAGACGTTACGGGACTGGCTTATGATGCTGTCAATAAATTGGTAGTCTGGAATAAAGTGCCAGGGGCAACAAGGTATTTTTATGAAATTACATATACCAATGCGGCCGGAGTGGAAGTGAAAGAGGAATCCGGCAATACAGCAAGCGTATATTTAGATTTAAATGACATGGACTTGACGACGGATCAGGCGTATACTATTAAAGTTGCCGCCGTTAATTGGAATGAATTGTATCTGGTTGCCGCGGATGTTGCAGGCACGTATACCGATCAATGGGATCCGGCGTCGCAGAAATGGATCGATGGGATCTATTCTTATGATGCAGCTACCGGCGCTTATACGCTTTTGTATATGGAAGGCAGAGATTTTGATGAACTGAGCAGTAAACAGGTGACGGATGCAAATGGACAGACGTCCAGGGTTTATACGTTATATAAGTATCCGGCTTCTGTCAATTGGGCGCTGATCGCGGCGGCGCCAAAGACTTCCGCAGAGCAGAATGTTAAAACTACGGCAGTGACTGCTTTGGGTGGCGTGGCTTTAAAAGAAATTAACCGTGGCACAGGAAGCGCAGTTTTTGCAGTGACGCCGTCTAAGGTGCAGGATTGGGAAACCATTCAGTTTGAATATTCCAATAATGCAGAGTTTAAGTCAGACAGTGCAAAAAAATGGTTTAAATATTCGGGAAACGCTGACGTAAATGGCGAATACAGCGTATCGTTATCTGATTTTACGGCCGGTGATGTGATTTATGTCAGAGCGCGTACCTATAATCCGAGCTTTAGCCAGGGAAATGGATACAGCGCATATGTTACGACCAACTATGCAGTGCCAAAGGCTGTATTGGCAAATGTCAATGTCACGGTAGACGCTTCCAGCATTCGTTTGGATCCGGTTTCCGGCGACGGAAAAGTGACGGGTTATGAGTATCAGAGGAAGAACGGCAAAAAGTGGATTGGCCTTGCAAAACAGGGTTCTGCTTATACTGACGCAGGCTTAAAGGCGGATACGAAGTATACATATCGTGTACGCGGTTACGCTTACAATCAGAATACAGGCAAGACTACGTATACCGATTGGAAAAAGGTCAGCGCGTATACCTGGGGAGCCGCGTTAAAGTTAAAAGCATCGGCGGCAAGCAGCACTGCCATAAAACTGACATGGTCGAAGATAGCCAAAGCGGAAGGGTATGAAATTTATCGTTATGATACAAATAGCGTTGGCTATGACTATACCAAAGGCGAATATGACGATGTATTTTCCAATGCGACCTTGATTAAGACGATTAAAAAATCAAAAACTGTAAAATATACAGATAAAAAGCTGGAAAAAGGCAACGAATATCACTATTTGGTTCGTGCATACCGTACGGTGGGCAAACAAAAATATTATATCAACGGTGCAGCGTCCTTACGTTTAGATGGATATGGAACAATTAACGGATTAAACAGCTATTATAAATCAACAGGTCAGTTGGTTGTGACCTGGAATAAAGCTACCGGTATTTCCGGCTACAAGGTAGAAAAGAAAAATCCGGCTACCGGCCAGTGGACTGCGTATAAATCTTTAAAGAAATCGGCAACTTCCGTTACATTGCCAAAAGTGACGGTTGGCATGGAATCCGAAATCTATCGTATTAAGAGCGTCAATAAGACGGCAGTGTACGATATGACAGGAGACATTACCGTAGAGCCGGTTTTGGCGGCCGTAAAAAATGTCAAAGCGGTACAGACGGCGGAAGGCGTGAAAGTAACCTGGAGTAAAGTGGCGGGAGCGGATTATTATCAGGTATTCCGTACGACAAAAGAAGCGGACTCCTATGACAAAACGACAAAGACCTATCAGGATATAGTAGGAAACCTGGTAGTGGAAGCTGTATTTGACGTATCCAGTTCTACCAACCTAGTTCCAAAGAGCGTGGCGCAAAATTCTCATATCATTAACGGGCAGACGGTTACGACGACGGATTATACCTATGATCCAAATTTGAAAGTGGCTTATAACGGTGAATTATATAACGAATTAACCAGCTATAGCACGAACCAGATCACAGGCACAAGCGTGATTGATAAGCCGGTGACCGTGCAAAAGCTTGTCAGGAAGGATTCCGATCCGAATTATACAAAGGCTACCGATCCGGAATATTATACAAATGGATCTGACTTTTATACATACAGCGACCGGGCAGAGTATAAAAAGAATGCGGACGGTTCCCTGATGACGGAAACAGCCGTTAAGGCGCGTGTTCCGGAAGCGGGAAATCAGTATTATTACTATGTTGTGGCCTATGCAAAGCCTGCAAACGGCAGCAATGAAAACGATGAGAAAACAAGCAGCATTGGCTGTACAAAAGGCGCTAAGGTTGTCTATACCAAAAAAACAGCGAAAGCAGCAAAGGTTTCTTCCGTTAAGAGTTCCAAGAAAGCGACGGCGACAATTTCAATCAAAACAGCAAAAGGTGTAAAGGGTTATGCAATTTACCGTTCCACCAAGAAAAAAGGAACCTATGTGCAGGTTGGCACAACGACCAAGAAAACTTTTACAGATAACAATGTGGTAGGCGGCAAGACCTATTATTATAAGGTGGCTTCCTATGTCACCAGTGAAAACGGGACTTATGTATATTCTAAATTGTCCGCAGCTAAGAGTGTAAAAGTAAAGAAATAAAGAAACAGGAAGGGGAGCGTCCGATCCGATGGATTGGATGCTCCTTTTTGCAAAAAACTATTTCCAATTTTTTGATTTTATGTTATCCTAATGGAAAACGACGAAGTTTACAGAGGCGGACTTCGTCGTTTTCTACGGAAAGGGGCCGTTATATGGAATTTCGACCATGCATTGACATACACAACGGGAAGGTAAAACAAATCGTTGGCAGCAGTTTAAAGGATATGGGAGATCAGGCGCAGGAAAATTTTGTTTCCACGCAGGACGCAGCCTTTTATGCTGAATTTTATAAACGGGATTCCGTAAAAGGCGGCCACGTCATACTGTTAAACCCTCCGGGCAGTCCATACTATGAAGTCACAAAGCGGCAGGCGCTTCTGGCGTTACAAGCCTATCCGGGCGGTCTTCAGGTCGGCGGCGGAATTCATCCGGAAAATGCATTAGAATTTCTTGCGGCAGGGGCAAGCCATGTGATCGTCACATCGTATGTTTTTTCCGGCGGCAGCGTCCATTACGGCAATTTGGAAAAATTAGTGAGAACCGTCGGCAAAGGGCGTCTGGTGTTGGATTTAAGCTGTAGAAAACGTGAGGACGGCGCATATTATATCGTGACGGATCGCTGGCAGAAATTTACCAGGGAAAAAGTTACCAGCGCGCTTTTAGACAGGCTTAGCGGGTATGCGGATGAATTTCTGGTTCATGCCGTGGACGTGGAGGGCAAAGCAAATGGAATTGAAGCGCCGCTTGCGGATTTGCTGGGCAGTTGGGGCAGGATTCCGATTACGTATGCCGGAGGCGTTGGCAGCTTTGCCGATTTAAAAGAGCTGGAATCGGCAGGCAGGGGCCGACTGAATGTGACGATCGGAAGCGCTCTGGATTTGTTTGGAGGCGCTCTGGAGTATAAAAAGACGCTTGCTTACCTGCAAAAAAGGAGTGTATGAAATGAGCAGATATACAAAACAGGATATTATCCGTATTGTGGAAGAAGAGGATGTGGAATTTATCCGTCTGCAATTTACGGATATGTTTGGAACCTTAAAAAATGTGGCGGTTACAAAAAGCCAACTGGAAAAAGTCTTAAATAATGAGTGTATGTTTGACGGTTCTTCGATAGAAGGATTTGTCAGGATTGAAGAGTCGGATATGTATCTGCATCCCGATTTGGACACGTTTGTCATTTTTCCATGGCGGCCGCAGCAGGGAAAAGTGGCGCGCGTCATCTGTGATATTTACCGTCCCGATCATGCGCCGTTTGCCGGGGATCCCCGGTATATCCTGAAAAAAATGATTGCCGAAGCAAGCGATTTGGGATATCGTTTTGATGTGGGGCCGGAATGTGAATTTTTTTTGTTTCATACCGATGAAAATGGACAGCCCACGACACTGACCCATGAAAGAGCGGGATATTTTGATTTAGGGCCAGTGGATTTGGGTGAAAATGCCAGGCGGGATATGGCGCTTGCGTTGGAAGATATGGGGTTTGAGATTGAAGCGTCGCACCACGAGGTTGCGCCCGCGCAGCATGAGATTGATTTTAAATATGACGAAGCTTTAGCGGCGGCGGATCATATGATGACGTTTAAGCTGGCTGTTAAGACGATTGCCAAACGTCATGGTCTGTTTGCCAGTTTTATGCCAAAGCCAAAAGACGGAGTCAACGGTTCCGGTATGCATATCAATATGTCGCTGCATCGGGAGGGGCGCAATGTTTTTTCCGATCCAGACGGGGAATTTGGTTTAAGCCGGGAAGCGCATTATTTTATCGGCGGCATTATGAAGCATATGAAAGGGATGTCGTTGATTACAAATCCCTTGGTCAATTCTTACAAACGTCTGGTGCCCGGGTATGAGGCGCCGGTTTATATCGCCTGGTCGGCTACAAACCGCAGTCCTTTGATCCGGATTCCGGCTGCCAGAGGGACGGGAACCCGCATTGAGCTGCGTTGCCCGGATCCGTCGGCAAATCCGTATTTGGTATTGGCCGTCTGTCTGGCGGCCGGATTAGACGGCATCCGAGAAAAGCGCACGCCGCCCGCGCCGGTCATGCAAAATATTTTTCAAATGCGTTTGCAGGAAAAAGAACGCCTGGGAATTGCTTCTCTGCCGGCCGATTTGGGGGAGGCGATTCGGGAGTTTGAAAAGGACGATTATATCCAAGCCGTTTTAGGGGAACATATCAGTAAGCTGTATCCCAAAGCCAAAAAGGCTGAATGGGAAGATTATCAGGCACAGGTGACGGCATGGGAAATCGATAAGTACCTGTATAGAATTTGACGCGGTACAAGGTATGAAGATCCTGATTGCATTTCCAAAGATAGAAAATGGTATACAGATAAAACGCATTTTGCAGCAGCGCGGTTATGAAGTGTATGCAACCTGTTCAACCGGAGCCAGGGTGTTAGCGTATGCGCAAGAGCTTTCCGGAGGCATCGTAATCTGCGGATATCGTCTGACGGATATGGTTTATTCAGAACTGCGGGATGATTTGCCGCCGCAGTTTGAGATGCTGTTGTTTGCTTCGTCCGAGCTTTGTGAAAAC
>CAOJLW010000012.1 GCA_948438565.1 uncultured Lachnospiraceae bacterium
GAAAAAATCAGGTGGTTGCCCTATGAGAAGCTCTTATCAGGCACAGGACGTCCATTTGCTGCTGAAGGATATTACCGGTTTGATTCAACCACAGCCGACGGAAGAGAGAGAACAGCAGATCCAGGCCGGCCGTCATTACTGCGAGATGCTGCCGATTGAATATGTGCCGACCAAGCAGTATATGGACGTGTATTGGGAGGCGTTGGATCGGTATGCGCAGTCTGTAGCCTTTGCAATAGGAAGGCTGGCAGATAAAATCATAACTGCAAAAGGGCAGGGGATCGTTTTGGTTTCTTTGGCAAGGGCAGGGATTCCAATTGGCATTTTATTAAAGCGCTACATTCGTAAAAAATATCAGGCGGAAATTCCCCATTATGCGATTTCTATTATTCGCGGAAGGGGGATTGACGTCAATGCAATGCGCTATCTGTTGGAACGATACCATCCCGGGCAATTGCTGTTTGTAGATGGATGGGTAGGCAAAGGCGCTATATTGGGAGAATTGCAAAAAGCGACTGCGGCATATTCCGGCGTATCGGCAGAGCTGGCGGTGGCGGCGGATCCTGCAAACGTAACTGCGCTTTGCGGGACGCATGAAGATATTTTGATTCCAAGCTCCTGCTTAAATTGCACGGTTTCCGGCCTGATTAGCAGGACTTTTTTACGGAAAGACATCATTGGCAAAGATGATTTTCACGGAGCCGTTTATTATGGGGATCTGAAAGATGCGGATTTGTCGTATGCATTTATTCAGTCCATTGAAGATTGTTTTGTGTTGTCAAATCCGCCGGAGGAGGGGGTTGCCAAAGGCTTTGGGATGCAGGAAATCCGGGAGCTTGCCAGGAAATTTTCGGTATCTGATATTAATTTTATCAAGCCTGGGATTGGGGAAACGACCCGCGTTTTGCTTCGTCGGGCGCCATGGAAGGTTTTGATAGACGGGGAACATCTATTGGATTCGTCTCTGGCTCATATTGTCAGACTGGCTGAGTAAAAAAATATCCCGATCGAATATTACCCGCTTGCACATTATAAAGCCTGTGGGATTATAAAAAAAATAGCGGACGCATAGTGCGTAAACCGCTATTGTACGCCGTATGCTTCCGCTAAATAGAGAGTTTGCCTGGCCCAGTTAGTATGCGTCTTGTATTCGTTCATACGTTGTTTTTGGACGTTGCCGGATACCAAAGAAGCCATATGATCCGCAGGGGTTAAGATAGCTTTTGCATCCGCCAGATCTTCCGGGGTTACGGTATAGGCTTTTTGAACGAGAGGAATTTGTTTTGGATGGATCACGGTTTTTCCGATAAAGCCGGATAGCCGATCCTCTTTCAGTTCCTGCTTGAGTCCGGCGTCCCATCCCTCGCCGTTATAATATTCCCAGACAGGCCCGGATACAACATAATCCATGCCAAAGGCTGTGATGATATCGGAAAAGAGATTGGCAACCGGGCGGATGCTGTGGATCGATTCATCATTGTGTCTCCGGAAGCCAAATGCATGGCAAAGATCGTTGCCGCCGACCCGGATATTTAGGATCAGGCTTTCGATTTTTTGGAGGCGTTCTTTGAGTCCATATAAGATGGCCGTTCGGTTCCGAAGGTCAATCATAGAGCGGCTTTCCATAATGGGCATGATATAAAAAGGTTTGGTATAGGTATCGTTAGCTAATAGAACAGTCCGTATGTACTCATCCACGTTGTTGAGATCCAATTTGGGGATAATAAATCCAAATAAAATTTCCCGCGCTTCTGCAAGCCGGTTTAAAAGGCTTGTCATCTGTGCTGCGTTGCGTACCCGGATAAAGATTTTAGGCATAAAAAAAGAAGAGGTATGCCGCGCCCGAAAAAGATGCTGCAAGGATTGAATCAAAATCTCTTCAGCCTGGGGAACATACCGATCGTTGATCGTATCTTCCAGACATAACGCCAGCGAGTACCCGGCGCCCAGTTGGCCGTTTTGGATGGATGTGGCTATGTTTTGATTGTTGGCCGGGCAGTATAAAAGCGCGCCGACGCCGTAATAAAGGACTGCGTTTTTCATAGATCGATACCTTTCTCTTTGTAATGTATTTTAAAATTAATCATAGCGTAAATAGTTCAGGCTTTCAAGTGTTTTTCCGCAATTTGTGGATAAGCGGAGTTTTCCATTGAAATGCGAAGGGAGTTGTTGGTTTGATGGAGACAATGATACGATTTCGGCATAATGCTATGCATATCCATTCCCTAGCTGCTTTTGGAGGGATTAAAGGTGGAATGAATCAAAACTGTAAGGACGTATATTTTGTCAGGCTCTTGGGCGTCAACGCTACAATTTTAGAGGATATCAGGCAGATGGACGCTTCCATGGCAGCGCGTATGTCAGGCGGTCAAACGCTGTACCGCCGTATATTAAGTCTGCCGAAAATCCAGGATCCGGCCATTGCAGCCAATTACGAAAGCTGTTATCAGGCATGGATGTCAGAACAAAAAGAAAAAGCTCTGACAAAGGCATTCAAAAACGACGCGCAGTATGCCGGAATGCTGGGCAGAGGATTGCAAAAAGTATTCGGACTTTATGCGGCGGATCGGCCCGTCAGCGCGTCTATGGAAAAAAATTTTATCATTAAAATGCTGTATTGGCATGATTTTTTGCTGGCAGACTTGTTTGCCCAATGGAGCAGTCGTATGTCCGTCAAACTCGTGCTGGCCAATATAGTTAAAAAGCAGGAATATCTGTTTGCTTATCTGCTGACCTTATTGGGTTATGACGTTCTCTTACTACAGACGGAAGCGGATATCTCCGGACAGGAAGAGGCTTGGGGATTTTCGCAGAAAATCAAATTAGGTGAATTTCAAAAAATAGATCTGCCGCCATTTAGCGCTTCCGATCCAGGCGCCCGCCGTATGCCGACTCCTGCGGCAGCCAGTCGTCCGGCAAGGCCGATAGTACAGGCGCAGGGAGACGCCGGATCAAAGACGTCTGCGGCTTCGTCCCAAAGGCCTGTGGTAACGATACCGCCCCGTACGCAGACTGCGCATCCGCGTACCGTGCAGGAAAAGAGCTTTGAGCAATTGGCGCAGCTTGCTCGATCGGTCGTTTTGATTGCTATCCATGACAGAAACGGAGATGTGGTTGGAACAGGTTCCGGCATTATGATAGGAGCAGGCGGGTACATATTGACCAATAGTCACGTGGCAAGCGGCGGGGCGTTTTATTCGATTCGGATCGAAGATGATGAAACGGTCTATTCCACCGATGAGCTGATCAAATATCATTCCGTTTTGGATTTGGCGATTTTAAGGATTGATCGCAGATTAAAGCCGCTGCCTATCTACCATGGAGAAAAGCCGCTGGCGCGCGGCCAGAAGGTAGTGGCCATCGGCAGTCCGCTCGGTCTGTTTAACTCCGTGTCCGACGGCATTATTTCCGGATTCCGAAAAATGGACGGTGTGGATATGATCCAATTTACGGCGCCGATTTCCCATGGAAGCTCCGGCGGAGCGGTGTTAAATATGTATGGAGAAGTGATTGGGATCAGTACGGCGGGGTTTGATTCGGGACAGAATATCAATCTGGCCGTCGGTTATGCTTGCATCAGTCAGTTTGTGCAGGGTTTTGTGTGATGGGGCGTCACACAAACCGCCCAGATCCTGCCACAAACCGTTGGAAGTTCTAGGACGCGTGATCCATAACGGTTGAAATCCCCCTTTGAATATGATAAAATCTGTTTTGTGGAGAATATTAACAAATACGCCTCAGGAATGGAGAATCAATGTTGGAACAGATAACCATACGTACATTGGATGATTTTTTTATGGATCTTATGCACAGGCCAATGAAAGGCGTCTACTTTTACAGGATCAATCTCTACAGCAAACCAATTGAAAGCTTTATTAAGAAATATTATGAAGCGGCTAGAAGCCACGGAGTGATTATAGAAGGACGTATACCCAATCCCGATGAGAGGAATCTTTCTTATTACGAGGAAATGATGGGGTTGGATTTTCGTATGGATGTCCGTTTTTTTTCCGACAGCCTTCGTAAATGGCTGCCCCGTATGGACGACTATCAGCGCAGCCAGGTGGCGGAAGCTCTTTATCATACGTTAGAAGCATTACAAAAAGCCGGTAAAAATTTAAATATGTTAAAAAATGCCTATATTAAATTTATGTGCTGGCTTTATTATAAATTTGAACGAATTGTCAATCAGCTTGGGGCAAATGCAATTCCTAAAATATTGTACGAAGGGGAAGTGAGTTCGTATGAACGGATGCTGCTTTCTATTTTGTCCGGCGCCGGGTGCGATATTGTTCTGTTGCAATATCATGGCGACGCCAACTATCGGAAATTAGATCCGCAGTCGGTCTATTCCCATGAGCTTTTGGTTCAGGACGGGGTGGCCTTTCCCAGCCAGTTTAATCTGAAATGGATCCGTCAGGAAATCCAGACGCAGATGGACAAGGAAAGACTGTATGGTCCTAAGCCGCAGTATTGCAATTGTACGAATGCCTGGATAGAGGGAAAGGGTCTGGCTGATTTTACAGTGGAACCGCAGGACAGGGGCAGCGACCCCAATCTTTTTTATAATTGTTTTTACAGGATCAACGGTGTGGAGGACAAAATGTCCTACCTGAACGAATTGTATCAGTTTCAGACGGGACTGCAAAGCGCCGGGCGTAAGTGCGTGGTGGCTAATTGGTCTATACAACCGCCTTCAACGGCGGAAATTGCAGAGATCCGCAGGCATTCCTATGAGCGTCAGGATCAGATGTTAATGGATTTGGCGTCCAATATCCGATATACGGCCAATCTGGATTTGCAGAAATTGATGCGAAAGGCGTTTTTTGATACGATGTTGGAAGAATTCGGGGATTCGGAGGGGAATCTGAATAAACTGACAAATAAAGCGGTATATTTATTGTGTTGGCTAAAACGTTACCAATCCCAACTGTTTTCCAATTGGAAATCACCGCAGCAGATTGGATGCTTTATCCATATGGGCGGTTGCAAAAACAGCAATGAAGCTATGTTTTTGCGTTTTTTGGCGAGGCTTCCGGTCGATGTGCTGGTATTAAAGCCGGAGCTTTCCGATACGTGTTGTTTAAACAGCGACGTATTGTATGAGATTCACTATGAGACGTCCCTCAAAGTGGAAAAATTTCCAACGCAGAACGCCCAGATCCAAATGGGGACGGCCGCCTACCATGCGGAACGGGAATTAGATACGATTATGTATCAGGATTCCGGGATGTACCGCAACCGGCAGTATAAGCAGGCCAATGCGATTTCTTTACAGACGACGTATGAAGAAATTGCAATTTTGTGGAATCAGGAATTAAAATATAGGCCGAATTTCAGTACGACGGACGCCGTTGTCAACATACCGGTGATTTTTGCAAAAGTATCCGGCGTAAAAGACGGCCAGACGCAGCCGTATTGGGCGGGCATTAAAGCGTTGGTTACGCCGGACACCTTGATCGTGCCGGCAGCGCCCTATATCCGTCCGGAAAGCGCCAATCCTATGAAAGCGCATACGGCTTCATTTTTAAAAAACGCAAAGCTGCAAAGAGCCAAGATCAAAGCCCATGCCAATTATCCCTATGGCTTTTTGCGGGAAGAGGTGCAGGAGCATATTTTGGATAAGCTTCAGCTTTTGCTCGATCAAAAAACGATAAAAGGCTCTTTTGAAAACGGTACGGAATATACAATCATTGCTGCCGTACTCAATTTAAATAAAGAGATTACCCGGATGATGCAGAGGTTTGATTTTACAAAAGGCAATCCGAAGTTCATTTTAATCAATACGGCAGAAACGTCCAATTCGCTGGAAGATGCGATTTTAGCGGCATTTTTAAATTTGGCCGGATTTGACGTTTTGTTCTTTGTACCCACCGGTTATCAGGGTATCGAGAAATATTATAACCACAACATCATGGAAGAGCATCAGGCCGGCGAGTATCTCTATGATCTGCGCGTTCCGGATCTGAGCCACGGCTCTTTTGGCGCACGCCCTTCGTGGCGTGAGAAATTATTTAAGAGAGGTAGATAACATGGGTCTTGATTTTAGCAAACCAACGATGCAGCAGCAGACAATGCCTGTGGCGGCAAAGGCAGAGCCGGAGGTCGTAGAGAGTTATGATATCGTTGCAGACAGGCAGCAGATGAATGCGGCGCTTACGAATTCCCCGGAAGTGGACGCATTGGCCAGTACAATTGAGGTATATAATCTGGAAACAATCGTTTCTTTTGGCGCTCATGCGGCGGAAGAAATTTCAAAAGCTTCGGATGTTGTGTTAAACAGCATGGATATGTCCAAGTTGGACGATACCAGCGAGATGTTAAACATATTGGCCAAGATTATGTCTAAATTTGACATTGATGAGATTAAAGACAATCCCGGCCTGTTTGGAAAGCTGTTTGGCAATTTGCGCAAACAATTAGATAAAATATTGGCCAAATATCATACGATGGGCGAGGAGGTCGATAAGATCTATGTTCAGTTAAAACAGTATGAATCGGAGATCAAACAGTCCAACCGGAAATTGGATCAGATGTTCCAGGCCAATGTCAACTACTATCATGAGCTGGTCAAGTACATATTGGCCGGGGAACAAGGATGCAGGGAGCTGGAGGCCTATATTGCGCAGAAGCAGGCCGATATGGACGCTTCCGGAGACAACGCCATCCAGTTTGAAATTCAGAGTCTCCAGCAGGCGCTGATGATGTTAGAGCAGAGGACGCAGGATCTGCGGACAGCTGAGAGCGTCGCTATGCAGTCGATTCCGATGATTAAGACCATGGAGTTTAGCAATATGAATCTGGTGCGGAAAATCAATTCTGCATTTATTATCACGCTTCCGGTATTCAAGCAGGCTTTGGCGCAGGCGATTATGTTAAAGCGTCAGAGAATTCAGGCCGAGGCAATGTCCGCACTGGATGAAAAGACCAATGAAATGCTGATCCGAAACGCGCAAAATACGGTGGAACAGTCGAAGATGACGGCTCGGATGGCTTCCGGAAGTTCGATTAAAATTGAGACATTGGAAACAACTTGGCGAACCATTGTCAATGGTATTGAAGAGACAAGACAGATTCAGGAAAATGCAAGGCGTCAGCGCATTGAGGATCAGGCTAGGCTTGAAAATATCAAAACAGAGTTCAATAAGATGTATCATATACCAAATAAACAGTAATAGAGCACAATATCACAGAGGAGGTGTTTCAATGCCCATTAATTTATCAAAGGGACAGAAAGTAGACTTGACCAAAGGAAATCCAGGTTTGAAAAATGTTATGATCGGTTTGGGATGGGATGTAAACGCATTTGATTCCGGTTTTGATTTTGACTTGGACGCCGCCGCATTTATGTTGGGAGAAAATGGAAAATGCCCGACAGAAAAGGAATTTGTTTTTTATGGCAATTTAGAGCATGCCAGCGGCGCCGTGAAGCATATGGGGGATAACCTGACCGGGGAAGGGGAAGGAGACGACGAGCAGATTCAAATTGATTTGACAAAAATTCCGTCCAATATCGCGAAGATCGCCTTTACCGTTACGATTTATGAGGCGGAGGCCAGGGGGCAGAATTTTGGACAGGTGTCCAATTCGTTTATCCGGATTGTAGACGAAGCGAATGGGCAGGAGCTGATCCGATATGACTTGGGAGAAGATTTCTCGATTGAAACCGCTGTGGTGGTCGGGGAGCTGTACCGCCATAATGGGGAATGGAAATTTAACGCGATTGGCAGCGGTTTCCAGGGGGGACTGGCTGCGCTCTGCGGTCATTATGGCATTGAAGTGGCATAGGAGGTAAAAGAGGATGTCAATTAGTTTACAAAAAGGCCAAAAGGTCAGCCTTTCCAAAGAAAATGCCGGCCTTTCCAAGGTGTTGATTGGTTTGGGATGGGATGAGGCCAAGAGATCCAAGGGAGGTTTTTTCGCACCCAAACCGCAGCCGATTGATTGCGACGCTTCCGCGCTGCTGTTAAAAGACGGCAGACTGACCGACAAAACGGATATTGTCTACTTTGCAAATTTACAGCATAAATCCGGCACAATCCAGCATATGGGGGATAATTTGACCGGAGCGGGCGAAGGGGATGACGAGCAGATTATTGTGGATTTGGCGCGAGTCCCGGCAGAGTATGATAGAATCGTCATTGTTGTCAACATTTATCAGGCAATGAAACGGAATCAGCATTTTGGCATGATTGAAAATGCGTTTATCCGTCTGGTGGACGGCAGCAATAACCGGGAAATGTGCAAATACAACTTGACGGAGAATTATTCCGGCATGACGGCCATGATTTTTGGAGAAGTATACAGGCATAACGGAGAATGGAAATTCAGCGCAATCGGGCAGGGCACCAATGATCCTGGCCTTGGCGAGCTTGCGAACCGATATATTTAAAATATTTGACTATAAAACCAAAAAGAAGGAGAAACTGTCCTTAGAGACAGTTTTCTTCTTCTTTTGTAGCATTCATTAGGAGGCATGATATGAAATTTCAAGGACTTACGGAGCAGGAAGTGGAGTCATCCCGCTCAAAATACGGTTCAAACGCCATTCCAGATTCGGAACCGACGACGTTTTGGGAAGAGTTTAAGGAAACCTTTGGAGATCCGATGATTAAGATTCTGCTGGCAATCGCGGCGCTGATGATTGTAATGTTTTTCTTTGGCTATGCGGAAATTTATGAACCGCTCGGAACCATTGTCGCCGTGTTAATCGTGGCCTTTGTATCGGCAAAGACAGGCGTGGCCAGCGACACCAAATATCGGGAATTAAAGGACAGTGCGAAAAAGGATCAGTGTAAAGTATACAGAAACGGCATTGTGACGGTGATTGATGTGGACGACGTGGTGGTCGGCGATAAAGCGCTGTTACAGTCCGGCGATAAAATTCCGGCGGACGGTATTTTAGTTTCCGGGGATTTAAGCGTGGACAATTCCGCGCTCAATGGGGAAGCTGAAGAATGTAAAAAGAAAGCGGCTTCCACAGACGTCCAATTGGCCGATGACATTACCGGAGATACGTTTGTGGACGCGCATTCGTTGTTCCGCGGCGCGGTAGTATTTGACGGAGAGGGCGTTTTAGACGTTCGCAAAGTCGGCTTACAGACGATGATGGGCAAGATGGCGGAGGAAATGCAGGAGGATGAACCGGATTCTCCTCTGAAAGTCAAGCTGGCAAAGCTGGCCAACCAGATATCCACATTTGGCTATATTGGAGCCGTCGTAATTGCGGTACTCTATTTTGCATATTTTATTATGTCGGCGGGCGGCGTATCCGCGTATTTTGCCATTGGGATGGAACAGGTGATAAAAGATCTCGTGGAGGCCGTATCCTTGGCGGTTGTTATTATTGTGTGCGCCGTTCCGGAAGGTCTGCCGCTGATGATTTCACTTGTTTTGATGCAAAATACCAGTAAGATGCTCGATCATAACGTTTTGGTTCGGAAAGCGGAAGGAATTGAAACGGCAGGATCGTTAAATATTTTATTTAGTGATAAAACAGGCACCATTACCAAGGGGATGCTTGAGGTCGTGGATTTCTTTACGGCGGATGGACGTTCCATTCCGCTTGCCGACTTGAGCAGCCATGCCAAGGTGAAGGATCTGGTGGATCTGGCAATTGGAAAAAACACGCAGTCGATGTATGACGGCGAGCACAGAGTGATTGGCGGAAATGCGACGGATCAGGCGATGATGAAATTTATCGGGGAAGAGACCTATCGGAAGCTGGAAGCGGATAAAGGGCATCCGGTTACGAAATCGCAGGGATTTAATTCGACGAATAAGTTCAGTCAGGCATGGATAGAAAGCCTTGGAAAGACATTTTATAAGGGCGCGCCGGAACGGCTTTTGGCTTCCGCGGTTCGATATTTGGATGCCGACGGGCAGGTGCAGACTATGGATAAGGCCGCTCTGGATAAAAAAATTGACGATTTGGCGTCAAAAGCTATGCGTGTTCTCGCATTTGGCTATTCCGAGCGGGAGCTAGTGGAAAATAAGATTCATGAAGATATCGTTGTGATTGGACTGGTCGGGATCCGTGACGACGTAAGGGCGGAGGCCAAAGAGGCTATTGAGGAAGTGCAGAATGCCGGAATTCAGGTGGTTATGATTACCGGCGATCGTCTGGAAACGGCGATTGCGATTGCAAAAGACGCAGGACTGTTAAAAAACGAATCGGATCGGGCGCTTTCTTCCGCACAGCTCAATGAGATGTCCGATGATGAGCTGAAACGGATTATTCCGGATATCCGTGTGATTGCAAGGGCGCTGCCGACGGATAAATCCCGGATGGTACGCCTGTGCCAGGAAATGAATCTGGTCGTAGGCATGACCGGAGACGGCGTTAACGATTCTCCGGCCTTAAAGCGCGCGGACGTCGGCTTTGCTATGGGCAGCGGAACGGAAGCGGCTAAAGAAGCCGGAAAAATTGTGATACTGGACGATAACTTTAAATCAATTAAAGACGCTATCTGGTACGGCAGAACAATTTATCATAATATCTTAAAGTTCTGTAAGTTCCAGCTCGTGATCAATGTCGCCGCCGTGATAGTGAGCGCGATTGCCCCGTTCTTTGGCGTAGAGGAGCCGCTTAAGGTGACGCATCTGTTGTTTGTCAACCTGGTTATGGACGGACTGGGCGCGATTATGCTCGGCAATGAACCGGCTTTAAAGATCTATATGAAGGAGAAGCCAAGGCGCAGGGATGAGAGCATTGTCAGCAAAAAGATGATGGCGCAGATTATCACGATGGGCGCGTGGCTGACGATTATCAGTTTTCTATATTTAAAACTGCCGTTGTTTGTCAACCTGTTTGAAAACGAAGAACAGCATTTGACCGGGTATTTTGTCCTGTTTATTGTAAGCGCGTTGTTTAACGGATTTAACGTAAGGGACGACAGATTTGCTATTTTTAAAGGGTTGAATGAAAATACCGGTTTCCTGAAAGTGTTTTTTATCATTATTCTGGTACAGGCATTGATTGTAAACGCCGCATTGGCGCCGTTTGCCCTGTTTACCTGGATTGGCAATATGTTTAGCTGTACGCCGTTTGGCATTCAGGGTTGGATTGCCGTCGTCTTGCTGGCGATGACGATGATTCCGGTGGATTTGATTCGGAAGATTGCGGTAGGAAAAGGAAATTGATATGCCGCTGTTTTTTACCGATTTGGATCAAACCATGATTTATTCCTATAAGCATGATATAGGAATCGCCAAGCGATGTGTGGAGCGCTACCAGGAACGGGAGATATCGTTTATGACCGATACGACGTTTTCTCTTTTCATGCAGCTCAAAGAATTGGCGTTGATTGTTCCGACGACAACGCGGACAATGGAACAATATTCGAGGATAGATTTGGGCGTGGGCAGTTTTGCCTATGCCCTCATATGCAACGGCGGGGTATTGTTAAAGGACGGCAGAGAGGACCATGGCTGGTACAAACAGTCGTTAGATCTGATAGCGGACTGCGGAGAGGTTTTAGAGCAGGGAGAGCGCCTTATGGAGCAGGATCCTGACCGCTCGTTTGAAGTCCGGAATATTCGAAGTCTGTTTTTATTTACCAAAAGCCAACAACCTATCGTGTCCGTAGAGTATTTAAGGAAGCATATCGATACCGGCCGGGCAGACGTTTTTTGCAATGGCGTAAAGGTATACATTGTCCCAAGGCAGCTCAATAAAGGTAATGCGCTGCTGCGTTTAAAAAAGAAGCTGAATGCAGAGTTGACGATTGCGGCCGGGGACAGCGAATTTGATATTCCGATGTTAAATGCGGCGGATAGGGCCGCAGCGCCCTTGGATTTGGAAAGTGTCGGAGGACTTTTGGGGCATGTGGCTTATATGCCCGGGCAAAAAGTTTTTTCAGAAGAATTGTTGGAATATGCATTAAAATGCTGCCGGGGGGTATGGTAAGACATACCATCCCGGCAGTTTCTGTCATATAAAATTTGCAATTGTGCTAAGGAAAATACAAAAACAACCGATAAATACAGTAAGAGCGAAGAAAATAAATAATAGTTCAGGGAAGAAAGGAGATGCTGTCATGCGTATAGAGGCTTATAATCAGGTAGCTCAAATATATCAGGGCGGTAAGTCAGGAAAAACACAAAAATCATACGATGTGGCTGCCGGACGGGACCACGTGACCATCTCACAGGCAGGCTATGACTATCAGATTGCAAAGCAGGCAGTAGCGGAAGCTTCAGAAATCAGGGAAGATAAAGTCGCTCAACTGAAAGCGAAGGTGGAGTCAGGGGAGTATCAAATTGATTCTGGGGATTTTGCCAGCAAACTGTTAGAGAAGTATCGTGCTCTGCAGAAATAAGTGCGAGATAAGTGAGGAATACCAGTGGCAAGTTTAATGGATAATCTTATAGAAGTCTTAGAAGAAGAAAATACCCAATATGAGAAGCTGGTGGAGCTGTCCCAGGTCAAGAAACAGGCAATTATCCAGGCGGATATTGCCTGTTTGGAGGACGTGACCAACCAGGAACAGGAAGTTTCCAGTCAATTGCGGAATTTGGACATTCGGAGAGATGCGGTCTTAAAGGATATGTCAGACGTCCTTGGTAAAGACTTTAGGGAAATGACCATTACAAAGCTCATTGGATATTTGGAGCAGCAGCCAAAGGAGCAGGAGCGCTTATCTGAAATTCGTGCCAAGATTCTGACGACAGGTCAGCAGATGCAGGCATGGAATAAGCGCAACGAAGCTCTTTTGAAGCAAGCGCTTGAAATGGCGGAATTCGACCTCACGCTGTTCCGGAGTATGCGGCAGGCGCCAGAGACGGCCAACTATGATAAAAATGCCTATAATACGGGTACTTTGTTGGGAAACAGCGCATTTGATACCAAACAGTAAGAATTGACAGGGAGGACAGGATTATGGCCAATTCAATGGGAAGTTTATTTATAGGCGTGTCCGGCTTACAGACGAGCCAGCATGCCTTAAATACGACGGCCAACAACATTGCGAACGTAGATACCCAAGGGTATGTGCGGGAACGGATTTTGCAGACCGATCGTCATTACGACACGTTTGATACGTCGGCTGCGATTGGCCCAGGTCAGGCAGGCCTTGGCGTATCGATTGGCGACGTGATACACGCCAGAGATATCTTTTTGGATAAAATGTACCGGACACAGGCGGGACGTTCGGCATTTTACGCGTCTACATATGAAACGCTGACCGAAGTGGAATCGCTTTTTCAGGAGCTGGAAGCAGGGACGGCATTTCAGGAAATTCTAATGGGAGAGACCGGTTTCTGGGTTGCGTTTGAAGAATTTGCAAAAGATCCCACCAACAGCGCCAATCAAAATATGGTAGTTCAAAAGGCCAGTTTATTTGCGAGCCGTTCTCAAGCGGTTTATAACGGTCTGAAAAAATACCAGTCGAATTTAAACCAGCAGATTTCAGACGCCATTGATGATATCAATGAGATTGGCAGGGATATTCGGGATTTAAATCATCAGATTATGGCGATCGAGACCGGCGGCATCGAAACGGCGATGAATCTCAGAGATCGGAGAGATTTGCTTTTGGATAAGCTGGCGTCTTATGGGGACATTTCTTATAAAGAGCTGGCAAACGGCATTGTAAAGGTGAATTTTGAGAATGTTTCCTTTGTAGATGAAGTTCATGTCTATGAAATGGGCAAACAGGTGGATGGAGCAACCGGCTTTATTACGCCTTATTGGCCGCATTTGTCCAACACCGATAAAGGGGAATATTATAAAGTATTTGACACTTCCGCAGAGATTTCCACAGCCAACCAAAATGATATTGGCGAACTTAAAGCCATGATTCTGGCCCGTGGGTATAAATTTGCCAATTATCGGGATTTGGAAGGCGTTTCCATGCAGGAGTATGACGAAACGGTCGGTAATTCCGTCCTGATGAATGTGCAGTCGGAATTCGATTTGCTGGTGCATACGATTGTGACTAAAATCAACGATCTGTTTGCGCCCAATATTGCGTCCAAGACAGGATTTACCGGACTGGATGGGAAGCAGTATGCGGCGGGGACGTTGATTTTAGATACAGAGAATTGCTGTGTCGGTTCAGACGGCAAGATTCCGCCGCAGGAATTGTTTGTGCGCAATGGCTGTGAGCGTTATACAGAGGTAAAGGCGGAAGACGGCAAGACCTATTATGTATACAATCAGGAAGATCCAAAAGACACCGCCAAGCAGTATACGGTTGGCAGCATTAGCGTCAATCCCAAGCTGCTGGAAAGGGAAACGCGCCTGCCGGCTTTTACCCAGAATGGAAGGGACGGCGAATTAGGAGAGGCGCGCGAGCTGGCAGAGGCATTGTCGAAGCTTTGGGATGAGGACACGATGTTCTTAAGTCCACATGACACTACTCCATGTACGTTTGCAGAATTCTACCGCAAGATGACAGGAGAGGTTGCAAATCTGGGAGAGGTGTTTGGTTCAACGGCGGCGGGTCTTGAGGGCACCGCGCTTGCGACGGACAATACCAGGCAGCAGGTGATCGGCGTTTCCTCTGACGAGGAGCTTTCCAATATGGTAAAATTTCAGTGCGCTTATAATGCGTCCAGTCGTTTTATTAACGTGATTGATGAAATGCTGGAGACGCTGATTTACCGGCTGGGTTAAGACGGAAGGAAAGGAGTAGATTAAGAGATGCCATCAACATTTTATGGATTGACAATTGCGGGTTCCGCATTAAATACATTTCAGGTAGCGGTTAATACGACGGCGAATAATATTTCCAATATACAGACTAAGGGTTATACCAAGCAGGTGGCAAATCGCCAGGCGGGGGAAGCACTTAGGGTATATCAGAAATTCGGCACCACCGGCAGCGGCGTTGTGACGACTTCCGTCACATCGGTCAGAAATGCATACTATGATATGAAATACTGGGAGAATCAGCCTGCGGTCGGCCATTACGAGACGAAGTTAAATTATTTAAACCAGATTGAAAATTATTTTATTGATGACAGCAAGGATAATCCAGGTTTTTCCACACTGTTTTCCAGTATGTTTAATCAGTTAAATCCGTTGACGGGTACCGGTGGAACGGAGAATCAGCGTAAGGCATTTATCAGCTCGGCGCAGATGTTTACCTCTTATTTTAAAGATGTGTCCACCGGGTTAAACAGACTTCAGAAAGATTGTAACGATGAGATTCGGGCGTATGTAGACAGCATTAATTCGGGCGCAGAAAAAATTGCGGCGTTGAATAAGCAGATCAATATTATTGAATTAGAGGGCGGCAGAGCCAATGAGCTGCGTGACCAGCGGGCGTTGATTATCGACGAGCTGTCAAAAATTGTGCCAATCACCGTAGAGGAAACGCCGGTGACAAACAGTAATGATCCGGACACTTATTTGGGCGGAACCAATTATATTGTAAAAATCGACGGTCAGACGTTGGTGAGCACATATGATTACCGCACCTTATCTTGCGTATCCCGGGAACATAGGGTCAACCAGACGGATGCAGACGGCTTATATGATATCAAATGGTCGGATACGGGCATGGGATTTAATGTCTATTCGGATTCTATGGATGGAACGTTGAAAGCGTTGTTTGACCTCAGGGACGGCAATAACGCAGAGAATTTTCGTGGGAAAGTGACGGGAGTTTCCGTGTCTGCCGTTACCATCTCGCCTGAGACGATGGATAGCGTAGAAGCTATGACGATGGCTGCGGAAGGCGTTATTACGATCCGCAATAAGGAATACAAGTATACCGGATTTACGGCTGAATTGGATGCTGATGGCAAAGTTGCATCGTACACGTTTCAATTAGAAGACAATCTGGACGCTGCGGAAATCAGCGGCTTGCAGGGAAAGAACGCTGCGATTGGCAGAAGTATTGACGTGATGGGCATTCCCTATTATATGGCGCAGATGAGTGAATTTGTACGTGCGTTTAGCAGCCGTTTTAACGCTTATCAACATCAGGGCGTGGATTTAAACGGCGATCCGATGGGCAGCTTCTTTATCGCCAACAAATTTGACGGAACGGAGTACGATTTTTCCGAACAGACAGTCAATACGGACGGCGTAACGGACGGAGCCAATTCGACGATTACATCCACATCCAACACGTATTATCAGTTGACGGCATTAAACTTTGCCGTTGCGGACGCCAGTGTCAGGGATTCCAATATCTTTGCTACGGCGACGGATGTGGAAGGGGATAAAGTGGATAGACACGATCTGGTGGACTTGATGTTAAAGCTGGAAAATAAGGTCAATCTGTTCCGTGGAGGTACGGCAGAGGGATTCTTACAGTGTATCTATTCGGATATCTCCATAGATACGGAAGAGTCTGAAAACTTTTTGGAGAGTTTTTCAGAGATTGCCAGTACGATTACCAATCAGCGTCTGTCGATTTCCGGAGTTGACGAGGATGAAGAGGCGCTAGATCTATTGAAGTTCCAGAATGCGTATAATCTGGCAGCCCGGATGGTACAGTGCATGACGGAAATGTACGATAAATTGATCAATCAGACCGGAGTATAATCCGGACGTACAGGAGGGAATACTATGCGAATAACCAATAACATGATGATTAATAACACATCTGCCAATATCAATGGGAATAAAGTGCTTTTTAGCAATAAGAATTTGCAGATGTCATCCCAAAAGAAAATTCAGCGTCCGTCGGAAAATCCGGTCATTGCAATTCGTGCATTACGGCTTCGGACAACGCAGAGCAAGATTGACCAGTATTATGAAAAAAATATACCGGATGTGCAGGCGTGGTTTGAAGCTACAGAGACAGCGTTAAAAAATATGAATAAGATTTTGACGGATGTGAAAACGCAGTGTGTATATGGAAATAATT
>CAOJLW010000013.1 GCA_948438565.1 uncultured Lachnospiraceae bacterium
TGCACGAACACTCTTTCCCTACACGACGCTCTTCCGATCTGGATCGCTCCGAATGGGACTATGTCGGGATGGTCGGCGTCCTGCCAGTCCGGGACGACGGCACGTGCCTTCCCGGTCAGTACTGCAAATGCGCCGCCGGCGGCATTGCGACGCTCGCTGAAAACAGAGCGTTTGACACCTATATGGTAACGGAACGGATTTCTGGAAACATTGTAAAAATCATCTTGAAATAGAGAGGAGGCGCGATCTGATGGACATTTTAGGGTTCGTCCGGCAGAATTGGACAGAGTGGCTGTTTGCCGCGGCGACATTGGTTATTGGGGGACTTTATCGGGATATGGCAAGGCGGTTAAAAGGCGAGCAGGAGAAAAGCACGGCGATAGCAGAAGGCGTGCGAAGCCTGCTGCGTGAGAGCATCGTACAAAATTATAACAAATACCGTGGCAGGGAGCGCTGCCCGATATACGCAAAAGAGTCCGTCAAACGCGTGTATGAGGCATACCACCGATTAGGAGGCAACGACGTTGCAACCAAATTGTACAATACGCTTTTAGAGATGCCGGAAGAGACAAAGGAGGAATAATGGATGGGAAAAAAGACAAAACAATGGCTAAAAGCCGCCGGAATCCGGGCAGTTAAGACCATGGCGCAGGCAGCATTGGCGCTGCTGCCTGCGTCTGCGACGATTATGGCGGTAGACTGGAAAGTGGTAATCGGCACGGCATTGCTTGCGGGGGCGGCGTCCATGCTGACGTCGCTGGCCGGATTGCCCGAACTGGAAGGAAACGGGGTGGGACAATATGCAATATAGAGACGCCTTGATAAAAAATTGTAGAAAATACCTCGGGAAGCCTTACGTATAGGGAGGGGAAAGCATGGATGAGGGCGGTTATGATTGCTCTGGTTATGTCTATAGCGTGCTGCGGGATTCCGGATTTAACATTGGTCGCACTACGGCGGACGGCTACCGTGCATTGGGTAAAAAAATCCCTTCCAGTCAGATGCAGTCGGGCGATCTTTTGTTTTTCGGAAATAGCGCCCGGGCGTCGCATATCGCAGTTTACGCCGGGGATGGCCGAATGTATGAGAGCATCGGCAGCAGCCGGAATACGAAAGCAACCCCTGGAAAGGGCGTAACGCTTTCCAATATTACGCGCCGGAGGGATCTTATGGAGGTTCGTACTTTGTACGAGGATGTTGACGTGGGATTAAAACAAGATATGGACGGGAACAATCTATATACCCGGAAAGATTTTGTACAGGACGTGCAGGTGGCAATTGGGGCAAAAACAGACGGCGTGGCCGGGAGAGAAACGCTTTCTAAAACAGTGACGCTTTCTGCCATTAGAAATCGGAAGCATCCAGCGGTAAAACCGGTGCAAAGATACCTGTCGTCTTTGGGGTACCATATGGTAGGAGTCGCCGACGGCATAGCGGGTCCTAAGTTTACGGCCGCAGTAAAGGCCTATCAGGCAGACTATGGATGCCTGTCTGACGGAGAAATTACAGCGGGAAAGAAAACCTGGAAAACACTTTTGGGAATGCATTGACAGAATAAAAAAAGAGTCCGGTTTGCCGGACTCTAATATACGGCCGCATCAGCAACCGTTTCTTTTGTGTAAAACGCGTATCCTTAAAAAAACGGAGACGGAGGGATTCGAACCCTCGTACCGGCGATAAAACCGGTAAACTGATTTCGAGTCAGTCCCGTTATGGCCTCTTCGGTACGTCTCCGTATGTACATATTATTATAACATATAAATTTACTTTATTCAAGATGTAAAATGCTGTTCTAACAGTATAACAACTATTGTGAATAAAAAGAAAATATATTATAATAGAATACAGACAATTGTCTCATAACCACCAAAAATACAAATAGAAAGGATGGCACAAACATATGAAGAGAATCGGCTTGTTGACAAGCGGCGGCGACTGTCAGGCGTTGAATGCCGCAATGCGCGGAGTAGTAAAGGGATTGAGCAATAATGTGGACGGATTGGAAGTATACGGTTTTTATGACGGATATAAAGGCTTGATTTATGGGAAATACCGTTTGCTGACCTCCGGGGACTTTTCCGGAATCCTGACAAAGGGCGGCACGATTTTGGGGACTTCCCGGCAGCCATTTAAATTAATGCGTGAGCCGGATCAGAACGGACTCAATAAAGTAGAAGCAATGAAACAGAACTATTACAAGATTAATCTAGACTGCCTGGTTATTTTAGGCGGCAACGGGACGCAAAAGACAGCAAATCTACTCAGGGAGGAAGGCTTAAATGTCATCCATCTGCCCAAGACGATTGATAATGATATTTTTGGGACAGACGTTACCTTCGGATTCCAGAGCGCTATTGATATTGCGGCAGATGTTATCGATTGTATCCATACAACCGCATCTTCCCATAGCCGCGTATTTATTGTAGAGGTTATGGGACATAAAGTGGGTTGGCTGACGTTATATGCAGGCATAGCGGCAGGCGCGGATATTATTCTTTTGCCGGAGATTCCATACGATATTGATAAAGTGGTGGAAGCTATCCAAAAACGTTCAAAAGACGGCAAAGGCTTTACCATTCTTGCAGTGGCGGAAGGGGCGATTTCCAAAAAAGACGCCAAACTCAGCAAAAAAGAGTACAGGAAAAAAGTCGAAAACTCACATTATCCGTCCGTATCCTATGAAGTGGCGGATCAGATTAAAAAGAAAACCGGGATTGAGACCAGAGTAACCGTACCCGGCCATACGCAAAGGGGAGGAAGTCCCTGCCCATATGATCGCGTGCTTTGCAGCCGCCTTGGCGCGGAAGCGGCACACGCAATTTTAGACGGGGATTATGGCAATATGATTGCGATGAAATCCAATAAAATTATCCGTGTGCCGCTCGAGAAAGTGGCCGGCAAATTAAAGATGGTAGAGCCGGACTGCCAGATCATTAAAGAAGCAAAGTTTATGGGAATTAGTTTTGGAAATTAAAACAAGTGAGGATGAGCCATGTCTTATACTGCGCTATATAGAAAATTCCGTCCCCAGGAATTTAAAGATGTAAAGGGACAGGATCCAATCGTTATTACATTAAAGAATCAGATTGAAGCCGACAGGATTGGACATGCGTATCTGTTTTGTGGAACAAGAGGGACCGGCAAGACTACCATTGCCAAAATTTTTGCAAAAGCAGTCAATTGTGAGAGTCCGGCAGGAGGCAGTCCCTGCGGGGAATGCGCTTCCTGTCGGGCGGTAGCCGCAGGGACGTCTATGAACGTAGTGGAGATGGATGCCGCGTCCAATAACGGCGTGGAAAATATCCGGGAAATCCGTGAAGAGGTTACGTACCGTCCCACAGAAGGAAAGTATAGGGTCTATATTATAGATGAAGTGCATATGCTTTCCGCGGGGGCATTTAACGCCCTGTTGAAAACGTTGGAAGAACCGCCTTCCTATGTCATCTTTATCCTGGCGACTACGGAAGTGCATAAAATACCCGTGACGATTTTATCGAGATGCCAGAGATATGATTTTAAGCGTATTTCTGTAGATACAATCTATGGACGTTTAGAAGAGCTATTGGAAAAAGAGCATATTATGGCGGAAGAAAAAGCTCTGCGTTATATTGCCAGAGCAGCGGATGGCGCCATGCGGGACGCATTGAGCCTGTTAGATCAATGTATTGCTTTTTATTTGGGGCAGACGCTTACGTATGATAAAGTCCTTGAGGTATTGGGAGCGGTGGATACGGAGGTATTTAGCGGACTGTTCCAAAAAGCGATTGCCGGCGATGTGCAGGGCGTCATTGCTTCCGTGGAAAGACTGGTGGCGGACGGCAGAGAATTGGGGCAGTTTGTTCTGGATTTTACCTGGTATCTTAGGAATCTCCTTTTGTTAAAAAGCACGGATGGAATGATTGAGGTTTTGGACATATCTTCTGAGACAATGGAACGTATGCGCCAAGAGGCAAGTAAAGTCACAGAAGCAACGCTGTTTCGCTATATTCGTGTCTTTTCTGAATTGGCAAATCAGATGCGATACTCTTCGCAGAAGCGGATCGTGCTGGAGATTGCATTGATCAAGCTATGCAAGCCGCAGATGGAACAGGATTATGAATCCCTGATGGAACGGATAAAACAGTTAGAACAGAAGCTGGAACAGGGGATGACGGCTGTCCCAGTAAAAAAGGCGGACATTCCGGTTGTCCAGGAAGCGAAAACGCAGGCTGCGCCTAGGACTCTGCCAAAGGCAATACCAGAAGAGATCCGGCAGGCAGTAAAAGACTGGAGGAATATTGTATCTTCTATGCCGGGTCTGACCAGAAGCTATTTGAATAAAGCCAAACTGACATTAGGCAGCGGCAATGAGCTGGTTTTAGTATTTGCGGACGGTATGGCGGCGGACTATTGCGCAAAGGAAATGGAGCACAGGCAGTTAGAGGATGCCGTTGCGGAATACCTTGGGAAGCAGGTGACGATTGTCATCAAACAGGAGGGGTCAGACCGTCCGCTTGATGAAACCTATATCGATCTGGAACAGGTAATTAAAATGGATATCACCTACGAAGAATAAGATGGCACAAGATTAGGAGGAAAATGTAAATGGCTAGAAGAGGCGGATTCCCGGGCGGAATGCCGGGAAATATGAATAACCTCATGAAACAGGCGCAGAGGATGCAGCGTCAGATGGAAGAGGCTCAAAAAGAACTGGAAGAAAAAGAGATTACGGCTACTGCAGGCGGCGGCGCGGTAGAAGTGACCATATCCGGCAAGCGGGTGTTGACCGGGATTAAATTATCCGAAGAGGTTGTTGATCCGGACGATATCGAGATGCTTGAGGATTTGATTATGGCGGCTGTCAATGAAGCTTTTCGCCAGCTGGATGAATTTTCCGAGGCGTCTATGTCGAAAATAACAGGGGGGATTGACGGCAAATTAGGAAACGGCCTGCCGTTTTAACGGTAATATCCTATGGATTATTATAGCAAACAGATTAATCGCCTGGTTTCGGAGCTTGCCAGCCTGCCGGGGATTGGCGCCAAATCTGCGCAGCGCCTGGCATTCCATATTTTAAATATGCCCACAGAAAATGTGGAGCAGCTTTCTGTCGCAATTTTAGAGGCAAGGAACCATGTATGTTATTGCAAGGAATGCTTTACCTTGACGGATGACGAGATTTGCCCAATTTGCGCGAATCAGGAACGGGATCACGATACGATTATGGTGGTTGAAAACAGTAGGGATTTAGCCGCCTATGAAAAAACCGGCAAATATACGGGGGTGTATCATGTCCTCCACGGCGCGATTTCCCCTATGCTTGGAATTGGTCCCGGGGATATCCGGTTAAAAGAATTGCTTCAACGTCTGCAAAAGGATGCTGCAGAAGTAATTATTGCCACCAATTCCAGTTTGGAGGGCGAGACGACGGCAATGTACATCAGCAAACTGATTAAACCGACAGGGATTAAGGTGACGCGGATTGCCAGCGGGGTTCCGGTCGGAGGGGATTTGGAATATATAGATGAAGTAACGCTGCTGCGCGCATTGGAAGGTCGGAGAGTGTTATAAAAAAAGGAGAAGCACGTTAGGTTTTGGAACCTGGCGTGCTTTTTTGTCGATATTTTTTCCCTTACGCTCCCATGGATTTGCAAAAAATTTAAAGAACCTGTGCTAATCTAACAAAAAGAAGAAATGAATTGTCGGACAGGCAGTGACGGCAAATGGCAAAAACAGGGAGAGGAGATATCATATGATCGAAATTATACAGCAAAATGAAAAGACGGAAGACGGACTGGAAAATAAGCTTCCTAAAAATATACGCCAGATTGGAAATCCGGAAAAAGATTTTCGAATTTATATGGAGGATTACGTCTATACATATCTTCATCCTGCGCAGATTCACGGCGCCGGAGTAGGACTCTTGCCAAGGCTTTTGATTTTGCTTGGCGAGATCAATCATTTTTCCAATCGAAGCTGCGCATTTATCAGCGGCGCCATTCAAGTCGAAAACAGCGACTGTCCGGAAGAGTTGCCGGAGTTTAACGATAAAGCCTGGCGGCTGATACATAAAGAAATGCAGCGTTATTTTGACAAATGCGAAGTGGTCGGCTGGGTGTTGGATATTCCGGGAAATACGCTGGAGGTCAGTTTGGAAATGGAGGAAGTTCACAGGAGGAATTTTGTCAGTCAATATCAGTTTTTTTTCCTGATGGATTCCAGAGAGCGTGAAGAAGCGTTTTATACGTGGAAAGATGGCCATTTAACCAGAAAAGAAGGTTATTTTATCTATTATGAAAAAAATCCGCAAATGCAGGAATATATGGTAAGCCAGAGAGAAGCTATCTTTGGCGAAACGCTTCCGGTGGAAGAAGTGAAAGACCAGGCGGCAAAAAATTACCGTGCCATGATGATGGAGAAGAAAAAATATGCGGACAAACGTCGAAGCGGTCTGTTTTCCTATTTGACTTCGATATTGACGGTGATTGTCTTGTGTTCGGTCAGCGTGCTTTTGTTGCGGAATATTCATAGAATGGATCATATGGAGCAGGCTATATCCGTTATGTCCGTGGCTATGGAATCCACTGAGCAGGAAAATGTAAAAAATCAGGTGGCGGTAGAAGCAGTCAGTGGAAATGTCCTTCCGGTGGAGCCGGCAGCAGAGGAAACGCAACAGCCAGAGACGGAAACGGCGGCTTCGGAAGCGCAGATAGGACAGGCAGGGCAGGAAGCGCCTGCAGATATCGCGCCGCCGCAGGAATCCGCTGCGGAAGAAAGTATGCTACAGGATGTCGCTCCCGTTACAACAGAAGCAACGCCGCCGGAAGATATCCCTGTTGCGGAAGAAGCTGCGCCGCAGGAGGCCGTTCCTGCGCAGCCTTCAGAAGAACCGGCGGAGCCTGTGGAAACTGCTCCGCCCGAGGAAGCGGCAACATCGGAACCGCCCGTAATGACCGAGGCGGAAGTCTGTCTTGCACAGGGGTATTATATTGTGCAGCCGGGCGACAGCCTGCATAAAATTTGCTATAAAATCTATCAGGATTATTCGATGCTGAATGCGTTGTGCGAGAAAAATGCGATTATAGACAAAGATACCATCTTTATAGGGCAAAAAATAATACTTCCGTAGGGCGAAACAGTGTGTTATAATTGCCACATTAGGGGTAAAAATAAATGGCAGACATAAGAAAACAGGGCTTTCATACCGTAGAAGCCAATGTAGAAGAAATGGAACAAAAGATCCGACGTCATCGGAAACGGGTGGTCATTGGAATAGCAGTCGTTGTGTTGATATCGGCAGTTTCTGTTGCTGCGGCAGGCCTTTATTTTGAATACAAAGAGTATCGTGGATATGAGGTCCGTTCCGAGATAGAACGAAACGACAGTGAGTCAACAAAATATGAAAGTTTTGCCGGCAATATCCTGCGTTACAATAACGACGGCATTTCATATGTGGATATGTCGGATAACTTAATCTGGAACCAGGCGTTTGAAATGCAAAACCCGTCCGTAGATATCTGTGAAAACTTTGTTGCAGTCGCAGATATGCAGGGCAGCCAGATTTATATTATGGATACCAACGGCGTCCAGGGAGAGATTTCAACGAATAAACCGATCAAAGCCATATGCGTGGCCAATCAGGGCACGATAGCGGTGTTGACGCAGGAAGCGGGAGCCAGCTATATCGGACTTTATAATAAGACGGGGGAAAGCCTTGTTTCTGGTGAGACGCATATTGCAAACAGCGGATATCCGTTAGATATCGCGCTTTCAAACGATGCCAATAAATTGGCGCTTTCCATATTGGATATCAGTGAAGGCCAGGCAAAAACAACCGTCGTATTTTATAATTTTGGAGCTATAGGGCAAAATGAGATTGACAATGTGGTGGGGACCTATTCCTATGACAATACGATGATACCGGAAATCAGCTTTGTATCGAATGACCGGATGATTGCTTTTGGCGATACGCAGGTGATTTTATATGAAGGCAGGCAAAAGCCGGAAGAAATGACAGTACATAAATTAGAAAAAGAAGTCAAAAGCATATTTTATGATACGGATTATTTTGGATTGGTATATGCTAACGGGGATTCGGAAAAAGGAAATCGACATAAAATAGAAATTTATGATATGAAAGGCAATCTGCGCCTGGAGCAGGAATTTGATATGTCCTATGACAGTATTGGATTTTTGAAAAATCATGAGATTTGCATTCAAAACGACCATGCATGTCAAATCTATACATTGCGCGGCGTTAAAAAATTTGCCTGTCAGTTTGACGCGGAATTATATAAAATCTTTTCCAGCGGAGCTTCCAAAAGATATACCTTTATTTTAGACGGGGTAATGGAACGGGTAAAATTAAAATAAAGGGGATTAAAATGAACATTTTAGAAATGATTGTACTTGCAGTTTTTGCAATATTTATCTTAATTGGTTATCATAACGGTTTTTTGCGAGTCGTGTATTCGCTGTTTGCATGGATCCTGGTATTTGTTTTTGTGTCGTGGTCAACGCCGTATGTCACCGGATTTATAGAAAAAAATACTACTCTTAAATCGGACATTCAGGAAAAATGCGTGGATTATTTGGAAAATATGACGGAAGAAAATGCAGATGCGCTACTCCCGGAAATGATTATGGACAAGATAGGGGGATCCGGCGTCTTTGCGCTTGGCGGCATCCTGTCGGATTTTGGCGTTTATGATGAACTGGCGGATACAGTTGCGCATTTTATCATACAGGGAATCGTGTTTTTCCTAATGATGACAATCGGTGGAATTGCAGCCGGCTGTTTGGCGAAAATGCTGGATTTGGCGTCGCATCTTCCGGCTTTGGAAGGCGTCAATAAAGCATTGGGCGCAGCCATGGGGGTTGTAAAAGGACTTGTGGTCGTGTGGCTGGCATTTTATGCCATTACGTTGTTTGCTGGCAGCGGGGCGGGGGATCAATTGCTGGTTTATGTCCGGGAAAGTCCGTTTTTGACCTTTCTATATGATCATAATTATATTCTTGCGTTAATTCTGTTTTTCTTATAGCTGGCCACAGGGAGCTGCCCGTGGCCATGGAACGGTTTTAAGGTATGGAAAATAGCTCTTCCAAGTCCTGTCGTCTGGTGATGGATTTGTTTTCCGAAACATCTGTTGTGGTAGTCAGGTTGTTGGTTATATCTTGAAATTTATCCAAAGCGATCAATTCTATTAATATATCTTTATTATTTGAAAATATACTCGGAGTGGTGGCGGGATCCACTTTTTCATAAAGGATCCAATACTGATTGGCGAGATCCTCGTAGGTATGGATTTGCCCGGCGTCGCTTTTTTTCAGCGCCTCTATAAAATCAGCGGCGATATCCTGCATGGAATCATAAAAAAGCGTGTAGTCGCTGTTTTCGGATTTAGAGGAAGAGACGCCCAGATTTTGGTATTCTTCATTTTCTGCCGCTTCATCCATAAGCGTATCCAGGCTGCCTAGACGAAGCGCCGTTTTTTTCCACTCTTCATAAATAGGGGTTGTGTCTACAGGATCCGGTATACGTTCATTGAAAGAGTCGTTGTTGATACTGTCGTCGTTTGTAGTTGGAAACGGGATGGCAACATACTTGATTGCCGCACAGTGTTTTGGATAGTACGTTTGCATATCGGATTCTGTAATATTGTTTTTTAATTGTTCGGATTCGTATTGATACAACAGCTCTTCTCGTTTTTGTCCTGCGAGTATTTCTCGGAAGGCGGTTTCATCGATTCCAAAATCGCTGTAATATCGAAAATAGCCGCTGGCGTTCCAAAAGGTTTCCAGATTCTCATCGAGCTCCGACTGCATGGTTTCGGAAAGTTTTAGATTTCGCTTGACGCATGCGTCTGCGATCGCAACATGGCGTGTGGCATAAAATATGGCTTTATCGCGGATCCAATCTTTTGTCGGACGGCCTTCTATGGTTTCTGAAAAAATGTTGTCGGCGCCTGGGAGCATGGAACTTGCTTCGTCATAGGCTTTGATCAGATACCACTGATATACTGGTTTGGAGACGGTCGTATCGTTGACAAGAAGCGCTGTATCTGCATCCATGGAAGAACCGCAGGCAGACAGGAATACGGTAAAAAGCAGCGTTATTAGAATGGATTTGATTTTGTTTTTCATCTTGCATTTCCTTTCTCAGCAGAGGAGCTGACAGAATCCCCCGGGGTATTCAACGAATCCCCGGGGGTTGTCATTTCAGATGCCGGATTAGTTTTTAATCGTCATTGTAAAACTTTTCTTAATTTTTCCGGATTTTGCCACAACCGTTACTTTGCCAGCTTTTTTTGCAGTCAGTTTACCAGTTGTTGATTTGATAGAAGCATTTTTCTTGCCGGAAGAGATGCTCCAGCGGATATTTTTACATCCGGCGCCTTTCGCCTTAAAGGTAAAGGATTTTCCGACTTTTAGTGATTTTTTTGTTTTTGTAAGCTTAATAGAGGCATTTTTAACCGTAATCTTATTGGTAAATGTCTTGGAGCTGTTGTTTAATGTTACAGTTGTTGTAATCGTTGCCGTTCCTTTTTTCTTGGCCGTGATTTTGCCTGCGGCGGAAACGCTTGCAACCCTTGGGTTGCTGGATACGTAGGTTACGGTAGCGTTAGAAGCGGCCGTTGGTAGCGTTACGGTGATTTTTGAAGTTTTTGTCGTATTGCCGCCTGCATAAATTTTGCCCGGATTGGCTGCTACTGTGACCTGAGCCAATGCAGCTGCGTCTGCTGCGTTTGGATCCGTCGGCGTTGGTTCTGGCGGCGTTGGCTTCGGATCGGGTGTATCCGGAGTTTCAGGCGTTGTTTTTACATATTTGGCAGTACGTGCATCCTGGATTTGCCCGGACCAGTTTAAACCAAAACCAAAATCATATTTGTGGTTTTCGGAATCAACATAGCATTCCATATCCTGCGGAACGTCTTCATACTGTGCTTCTACTGTTTCCATATTCTTTGGCTGCTGCATCGGGAGCAGTCCGGAAGGTTCCGTATTGCCGGCGATTATTTCAAGCGCGGCCTGATCCAGAATACCATAGCCGATTACGATGGCGTCGGCAAGCGGCTCCACTTCGCTCCAAACCATAGGATTGGTAGCCTTCATATAGACAGCGACCGGTTTATTGCCCATACGAGATTTTACGTTTTGGAGTTTTTCCAGTTCGTTTGCGTTAGAAGCGGTAATGGTTTTGCCTTTATAGGAACGATTGGCTACCGTATCTGTATAGATATATTCCCCTGTATTGGAATTGACGAATTGTTTGCCCGGATCATTGGCAATTGCCGTTGCTCTTGCCGTGTCGGCCGTATAAGCGCCGTATTGCAGAGTAATGGGAACATAGCCGTTACCGCCTTTGGCCAAATCGTCCTGGCTGTATCCGGAACCGCCGCTTGGCGCTTTCATTCCGACAATGGCAAAATCAGCCTGAGCCGGATTGTCCGTTACGTTAAAGAATTTTTCTGCAATTGTTGCGGAAACGCCTTCTACATAAACGGTTTTTTTGGTCTGCGTTGCTTTGGAAATCAGATTATTTTTATTTTTAATCATTACTGCGGATTTCAACTGAGCCGAATAGCCGGCTGCCATATAATCGCTGTTTCCGACTACGGATTTGGTATTGTCCGGGTCCAGATAGGGATTCTCAAACAGGCCGCAGTTGAAAATATTGGTCAAAAGTCTTCTTGCAGAGTCGGCAAACCGCTTGTTGGCAAAGGTTTTGCCGTAGTTGGTTACCATGATATTGTATGCGCCTAAAACGGGAGCTTTTTGATTGTTACCGCCAAATTGGTCAATGCCGGCCATAAGCGCTTTATAGTGGCGTCCGGTTACCGTCAGGTCTTCGACGCCCCAACATTTTCCGGCGAATACGTAATCATTGCTGGTATCGGCTGTGATCATCCAGTCCGTACATGCGACGCCGTCATAATTATACTCGCCGCGGAGCAGGTCTGTCAAAATATAGGAACTGAAGCCATTTCCCACGTTTTCGTGGTTTTTCGTATCCTGACCATAGGAAATGGTATAGTAAGGCATCACAGCGCTTGCATAACCTGTCCCATCATCCAGTTTAAAGGCGCCTTCTGTAAAAGGCAGGAGCTGTTCAGCAAAATTATTGCCTGGATAAACGGCGTATTTACCAAATCCATAGTGGCCGTCGCGTCCACCCTCTTCCGGCCCGCCGCTTGGCCAATGTTTTACCATGGCGTTGACGGAATCGCTGCCCCAGCCCTGTGAAGTTCCGTCCGCCGTGTAAGTAGTCTGGAATCCGTCTACATATGCACGGCTTAAATCTACGGCAAGCGCGCTGTTTTCACCAAAAGTTCCGCTTACACGGCTCCACCTTGGCTCCGTTGCCAGGTCGATTTGAGGAGAAAGCGCAGTAGCGATACCAAGCGCACGGTATTCTACGGAAGCAATTTGTCCAAATTGTTTTACCAAAGCCGGATCAAAGGTTGCAGTCATACCAATGGAGGAGGGCCATTTGGAGATGGCGCCGCCTGCGCCTGCCTGATATTCTACATCCGAGGTTCCACTGGCGTCATGTCTGGGATCGGAACTGGTGTTTACCGGAATGCCAAAGCCGAGTCCTTCGACAAACGCCTGTGCCGTATTGTTCCATTTGGCCGCAATTTCCGGACTTTCCACACTGGTGATTAAGACGTGCCGCAGGTTATCGTCGCGCAGGAAAGTCACCTGTTCGTCCGCCAGATCCCATGCGTTGTGTTTCGTGGGATCGTATTTTTCACCGCCATAGGTGCCGTTTCCGAATCCCCCGCCAGGAATTGATTGATGGCCGCTGTAAAGCATCAATCCGGCAATGGCCTCAATGCCTTCCTGTGTGGACGAGAGTTGTTTTGCCAGGTCGGTAGCTCTTTCTTCCGTAGACTTTCTCCAGTCCTCATACGGATCTAAGACGCCGTTTTGGTTTAAATCTTTGAAAGCATATCCATCGGCTTCTAAAATTTTTACGCCGGATTCCGGTGAATATCCGAGTGTTTTTCCACCATCCTGGGTGATCAGGTGAAAACCATGGCCGGTGTCTTGATCTGTGTATTTTGTTTCTGCCGCAAAGGCGGCGCCTGCAGGGGCGATTGCGGATGCGGCGACAACAAACGCAATGGCTCCAGATAGGTGTTTCTTCCATTTTTTTCTTTGCATAGTTTCTCCTCCTTCTGTCGATATGTTCTAATATGCTGGAAGTTATTCGCATATTTAAGTATAGCAAAATTACCATGGCGAAAAAAAGCGTAAGTCGCCAATGGCATAATAAAGTCGTAAATGGCAGGTCATAATTAACGTTTTAAATATAAAATTATACCAAATATATTTCGTTATCAATAAATGAATTTGTATAAAGTGCATAAATGTATCGATTGACATGCGTAAAGTTCTTTTATATAATGATAGTCAATCAAATAACTGCTGTACGATTTGATTTGGCGGAAAGGATAAGGCGAGATGGATTTGGCAAAGTCAAATTTTATAATTTCTGTTGGCGTCTGCGATGATGAAGAGAAGCTGCTTCCCTATATTATAAATAAAACACGGACTTTATTTATACAGGAAGGCTTTTCTCCTGTCTATCAATCGTATGCTTCTTCAGAAGCGTTTTTAAAAGAAATGGGTCAATTAAAGCCTTTTGACGCCGTATTTCTGGATATTTCAATGCCTCAAGTGGATGGAATTGCGTTGGCGCAGAGGATCCAGATGCAATGGGTCAATACCTATATTATCTTTGTTTCGGCAAAAGAAGAGTTGGTGTTTCATGCGTTTAAAGGCCAACCCTTTTATTTTGTCCGAAAACGATTGTTTGAGGAGGATATTTGTGATGCGATTCGTCAGTTGTGCGCCGTAATTAAAGAGAAGAATAGGCAGGATACGATTGTTTTAGACGTTCAAAAAGAACAATTTCAGTTTTCTATAAAAGATATGATATATGTTGAAGCGGCGGATAAATATCTGGTAGTTGTCAGAAAACAGGGAGAGACGCTTTTGCGTTACCGGATTTCAGAGCTGGAGGAATATTTAAAGCCGTATGGATTTATTCGTATTCATAAGAGCTATCTGGTGAACTGCCGATATGTTTTTTTGATCAAAGATCGGTATGTGATTCTGGATGACGGGAAGCAGCTGCCGCTTAGCCGTCATCGTTTAAAACAGGTGCGGCAAGAATTCAGGGAGTTTATACAATGATATATTTATCGGAATTTCGAAGCAGTCCGTGGGGCGTATACTACAATGGGATCGATTTCTTAGGATTGTTTTTAGAAGGGTTTTTATTCATATATTTAGTGACAAGCATACTAAAAACCCGATTGGCATTTCTAAAAAGCGTGGCCGGCCAATTATTGTCCGCATTGCTGCTTGCCGTATTATATTTTGTCACAAGTATTTTATCAGAGTATCGCTATGAGGTTTGGTTTTTGACAATTTTTATTAGTTGTTTGTTGTATGTAGTATTATTTTTTGAGGGAGGATTATATAAAAAGCTGCTGCTGTCTTCTGTATACTGCTGTACCGCAGTGGCATTAGACAGTATGTCCTTTTCCATTGTGTTTTTTCACGTGCAAAACGGTCAAATAAACGTGGCGTTGTTTACTGTGTTATTTGTGATGCGCCGACTGTTGTTTAAAATTCTGCTGGCGATCTGCGTTCGTTTTTACATTAAAAACGATGTGGATACCATGATAAAAACGCCTGTTTCGTATTTGTTTTGTCTTATATTCCTTGCTTGCGTGGAATCGGTATGGATACTTATGACGCCGCAGTTGTTCCAGGGATACGGGAAAGGAGCATTTCAGATATTTAACTGCGCTGTAACCATTGTTGTCCTGTTGAGTGTTTATTATTTATTTGGCGCTACGGCCAAATATTATCAGGAAAATCTGGTTCATAGGATGCGTACAAAAGAATATGAGGTTTTTCGAAAGACCAGTCTGCAAAACGAGCAATATATACAAGAGGTCAGAAATATGCGTCATGATATGCAGGCGCATTTGTTTTGCATACATTCTTTATTAGAAGAAGGTGAATGCACAGAGGCGCGGGAATACGTAAAAACCTTATTGGAAATGCCGTTGCCCGAAGAAGAAAGCGCGTATTGTGCAAACCACATTATCAATATGTTGTTACAAATAGCGAAACAAGAAGCAAAACAGAATCAGATACCGTTTGAGGCGCAGGTGAATTTGACGGAAGCGCTTCATATTGCCAATAAAGATTTATGTGCGGTATTATCGAATTTATGTTCAAATGCTTTGACTGCGAGCAAAGCCGTAAAAGAGCCTTACATTCAGATTAAAATCAAAACGGTAAAAGCGTATTTGTCGATTGTGGCAATCAATCAGATGGATTTCGACGTGTGTCAGAACAATCCCGCTTTAAAAACCACAAAATCCAATCCAGACGATCATGGGGTGGGCATTCCGAGTATTAAAAGTATTGTGCGAAAATATAACGGCGTTTACAAAATTGAATCGAGCGAACGCTCTTTTCAATTTAATATTTTATTGGAAAATCTGCCGTCCTAATAAAAATAAAAAAATTAGAAAAAAGTGGTTGACAAAGGGGAGGGGGCGTGTTATTATAATCTAGCTGTCGCGGAAAACAGCGAGAGCGAAAGAAACCGCACTTTGACAACCAAACAGTGGAACAACCTTGAAAGACGAAAAGAATTTGAGCGTAATTCATGGGATGGCGGCGAGAAGCCGCAGAACCAGAAAAGAAACAGTAAAGAGCAAGGGAGACCTTGCAAAACGAGCAGGCAACACAACATGAGAGTTTGATCCTGGCTCAGGATGAACGCTGGCGGCGTGCCTAACACATGCAAGTCGAACGGAGTCAAGGCAGGGAACCCTTCGGGGGGAAGGGCCTTGACTTAGTGGCGGACGGGTGAGTAACGCGTGGGCAACCTGCCCCATACAGGGGGACAACAGCCGGAAACGGCTGCTAATACCGCATAAGCGCACAGCGGCGCATGCCGCGGTGTGAAAAGCTGAGGCGGTATGGGAGGGGCCCGCGTCTGATTAGGCAGTTGGCGGGGTAACGGCCCACCAAACCGACGATCAGTAGCCGGCCTGAGAGGGCGACCGGCCACATTGGGACTGAGACACGGCCCAGACTCCTACGGGAGGCAGCAGTGGGGGATATTGCACAATGGGGGAAACCCTGATGCAGCGACGCCGCGTGGGCGAAGAAGTA